>JABMQA010000527.1 GCA_013203545.1 Bacteroidota bacterium | reverse complement strand
TACAAAGAAATGCGCACTCTTTTGAACGTTACCAATATTTTAGAAGTAATAATTTTCGATGCAAATATCACAGGAAAATTTAATCAGGCTGCTCAATAGGCGTTCCCGAGGGATCTATGTTTGTTTCGGCAACCGCGCAGATGGCTGAATTCTATGAAAAACCTGACATCAACCGGACGACTGAAAAACAGCTTTCTCGATTTATAGAGACAAAAATAAATGGATGAAATAGTTGCAAGACTTATTAGAACTCCCGCAGGCAAGCCTGCTGGGTCTATATAGCAAAAGTTTAAAATGTCTATCCCTGCATATATAAACAGCGCTATATCCGCTTCACCCCAACAAGAAGTCTGGAGTTCGAATTCAGAAATAGACATCCTAAATCCGCTATAATAATCTATGGAGGTGCAACAATGACCACTGTCACAAACCTAAAAACTTACGGGACTACCCCAAGAATTCAGAAATTACGCAATCAGTACGTAAATGCAAAAGTCAGTGTATGTCTTGATCGAGCGATCGTATACACGGATATCTATAAGGCTGCTGAAGCCGAACCCATGCTGTTAAAAAGGGCAAAAGCATTTAAAAGGTATTGCAAAATAAAACCCATCAGAATTGAGGAAGGGGAACTCATCGTCGCCAGTGCGGGTGACCGCCCACGGGTGGCTGTCATCTGTCCGGAAATTCATGCCGGCTGGTTTGAAGAAGAGCTGGATACGTTATCGACCCGACCCCAAGATCCCTATTTTTTAAGCATTGAAAATAAAGAAATTTGGGGAAAGCAGATTTCCTCCTTTTGGAAAAATAAAACAGTTTTTGACTATTGGTTTGCTCAAGTTCCTGCAGAAACGAAAAAACTTTCTTATGACACCGGTGTGATCGATTGTTTATTAAAAAGCGAGAACGGGCCGGGGTACCAGACCCCTGGTTTTCAGGAAATCGTTTTTCAGAAAGGGTTCGACGGCATAAAAAAGGATGCAAAAAAGAAGATCAGGTATCTCGATCCGGCATACCCGGACAATTATGACAAGCTGAATTTCCTGAAGGCTGTGGTTATCTGTTGTGAAGGGATGTCTATTTTAGGCGAACGGCATGCCCGATTGGCAAAACAATTGGCGGATGAAGAACAGAATCGGAAAAGAAAAAAGGAGCTGGAAAAGATTGCCGAGGTATGCACACATGTGCCTGCCAATCCGCCAAGAAATTTTTACGAAGCCATTCAAATGGTCTGGTTTGTGATGATGGCGATCCAAATCGAGGCCACCGCGGATTCTGTAGCAGTTGGTCGATTCGATCAGTTCATGTACTCATTCTTCAAAAAGGATATTGATGAAAATATTTTAACCAAAGATTCCGCTCTGGAGTTAATCGAAAACCTATGGCTCAAGTTTTATGGGAATATCTGGCCGCTCAGCGAAGATGGGGCCTTTTACTACTCCGGATACCATCCTTTCTGTGCCTTGACCATCGGCGGCATTACGCCTGACGGGAAAGATGCCACCAATTATCTGTCTTATCTGTGTATTCAGGCCACGATGAATCTCAAGGTTACTCAACCTTCTCTCGGCACTCGTGTTTACAAGCAAAGCCCACAAAAATTTCTTTTGAAAAATGCCGAGTTGGTCCGGGAAGGTTTGGGTTTCCCGGCTTTCCACAATGACGAGCCGGCGATAAAGATGTTGCTCAAAAAAGGGGTCACGATGGAAGAGGCCAGAAACTGGAATACACTTGGGTGTGTGGAACCGAGTCTTGCTGGGAAGCTCCACCAGTGGACGGCGTCCGGCAATTATAATTTTGCTTCAGCCGTAGAGTTTGCCTTATTCAACGGTAAACACATCATGAGCGGGAAACAATTGGGTCTCAAGACCGGAGATCCCAAATCATTTGATACCTTTGATGACTTCAAAGCGGCGGTTGAAAAACAATTGGCATACATCATCAAACAACACGCCATTGCCACCACATTTATCGAAAGAATTCATCGAGATCATCTACCGTGTCCGCTGCTATCATCTCTTCATCTGGATTGTGTGGAAAACGCAAAATCTCTGATGCAGGGTGGAGCTCGTTACAATGTAGGACCCGGCAATCTCGGTATAGGCCTCACGGATTGTGCCAATTCCCTCGCTGCGATCAAGCAGCTCATATACGATAAGAAAGCGGTCACTTGGGATCAGCTGTTGGATACCCTAGAAAATGATTTTTCGAGTGATGGACAGTTAAGGAAGATGCTTCTGAATGCACCAAAATGGGGGAATGATGATGATTACGTGGATGATTTTGGAAGAGAGATCACAGATTTCATGGTGAAAGAACATCATAAGTATAAAACGCTGACAGGTAAGTATCTGATGCCGGCTTTACTTCCGGTCTCATCCCATGTCCCCATGGGAAAGGTCGTCTGGGCGTTACCCTCCGGACGGAAGGCTTACGAACCCCTGGCAGACGGCATCTCACCGAATCATGGTACAGACAAACTCGGACCAACTGCGGTTTTGAAATCCGTATCCAAAATAAATCATGAAGATGTGGATGGGGGTACCTTGTTGAATATGAAGTTTGACCCCAAAACCCTAAGCGGTGAGGAGGGTCTTAACCGGTTTACCGCATTCCTCAGAACGTTTGTCGACTTGGGTGTGTATCACGTCCAGTTCAATGTGGTTGAAAAAGATACGCTTGTTGCTGCTCAAAAAAGGCCCGAAGACCATCGTTCCTTAATGGTACGTGTCGCAGGGTACAGTGCTTTCTTCGTGGAGCTTTGCACAGAGATTCAGGATGACATTATCGGTCGCACCAGTCATCAAAACCTTTGAGTTTATTTATAAGGCTGTATCCGTTTAATTTATAGGCAGTTGGGAGCGATTAAGCAGAATTGAAAGAAGGAAATGAAATGCTAAAAAATGGGGACGGCACTATTTTCAACATCCAGCGTTATTCCGTGAACGACGGTCCCGGTATTCGAACACTTGTTTTTTTTAAAGGCTGCCCCCTTCGGTGTGAATGGTGTTCCAACCCTGAGAGCCAGAAAAAAAAACGCCAAATAATGGTTTTTGATAATTTGTGCACCCTGTGTGG
Organism: Bacteroidota bacterium; assembly: GCA_013203545.1. Classification (GTDB taxonomy): domain Bacteria; phylum Bacteroidota; class Bacteroidia; order Bacteroidales; family 4484-276; genus JABMQA01. The sequence goes on along the minus strand of JABMQA010000527.1, from coordinate 3,700 downwards.
CGCGTGCGCTGCCGTTTGCCCCAACAGTTGTATTACAATTCAAGAAGATAAAAGAATTTATGATCCCAAAAATTGCGACCGATGCGGCCAATGCAGGGATATCTGTCCCAACAGTGCTGTCAAGTTGGTCGGTGAAAAGATAAGCATCAAAGATGTTGTTGCCATCGCTGAAAAGGATTATCTGTTTTATCTGAACTCAGGAGGCGGTGTCACGCTCGGCGGCGGTGAGCCGACCATGCAGCCTGAATTTTCAACAAACCTCTTAAAAGCGTTGAAAAAATATGGGATTCATACGGCAATCGAAACGTGCGGTTACACTGAATGGAGAATTTTCGAGCGATTATTACCATTTCTAGATCTTGTTTTATATGATGTGAAACACATCAATCCCTTTACCCACGAAACACAAACAGGAAAGTCCAATCAACGAATTCTTAGAAACCTTGTTAACCTTTTGGGGAAAAAGGCGCCTGTTATTATCCGTATCCCTGTTATTCCAGGATTCAACGACGATATTCAAGCAATGAATGAAATCGGATTGTTTTTGAATACGCACAACCATAACGCTGTGATCGAACGTGTCGATTTACTACCTTACCATAAATTGGGGATCAATAAATACAAAGCACTCGGGTTGTCCTATAAGCTTGACGGAAGTCAAACACCCGAAAAAAAAAGACTCGAAGAACTCAAGCAAACCCTGGTTGATCATGGCTACAAGACTTCTATTGAGTTCCTCTGATCAACCATGTGCATATTTCTTTAAACAGTATCTTATTAACGATATATGGAGGTGATCATATGGATTCCGCAGCAAAAAACGAAAACCAAAGTGCATTACCCTCTCGCATCAATAGGATGAAAAACGATTTTCTAAAGATCAAACCATCTGTATCGATAGACAGAGCAAAAGCCACAACAGAAGTTTACAAGGAAAACCCCAACCTTCCGGTAAAAATTGTAAGGGCCAAGGCCTTTCACAGGGCGTGCGAGACCATTCCGATCCACATCGGGGCGGATGAGCTGATCGTCAGCAATCCGTCGGGGAAGCAACGAGCCGGCGTTTTCTGCCCAGAAATTTCCTGGCGTTGGCTGGAAACGGAATTGGATACAATACACAAACGAATTCAGGATCCGTATGTCATCGATGAAGAAGACAAAAAAACATTGAAAGAAGAGATCTTTCCCTTTTGGCGGGGGAAATCCATCGATGAAAAAATCTATGCGCAGCTCGAAGACTTGGGCGTCCTTCCCTTAACCTTTGAAAGCGGCATCATCGATGCCGAACTCAAGGCCACCAACGGCGCCGGTGAATACGCACCGGGGTATTGCAACATTTTGATCAAGAAGGGATTCAACGGCATTAAAAAGGAAGCGAAAAAGCAGTTGAAACGATTCGACATTGCCAGGCCAGACGACATCGAGAGCATCTATTTTTTAAAATCGGTGGTCATTGCCTGCGACGCCATGGTGCTTTTAGGAAAGCGATATGCCAGATTGGCCAAAAATATGGCGGCGAAAGAAGCGAACCCCCGGCGAAGATCCGAGCTGGAAAAAATTACCGCGGTATGTGCAAGAATTCCCGGCGAACCGCCCGAAACCTTTCACGAGGCGCTTCAGATGGTCTGGTTCGGTCAGGTGGCGCACTATCTGGAAGAGAATGCGCCGTCGTATTCCCCCGGGCGAATCGACCAGTATTTCTACCCCTATTACGAGAGAGACCTGGCAAACAGTGTGATCACAGAAGAAGAAGCCAGAGAACTCCTTTACTGTTTCATGCTGAAATTCAACGAGATCCCCTGGCTGCTCAATGAATTTGCATCGATGTATTATGCCGGTTACATGGCTTTTCAGAACATCTGCGTGGGGGGGCAGAAACCCGAAGGCGGTGATGCGACCAACGCGCTCTCCTACATGGTTCTCGACTGTGCAAAAAATCTTCAGTTGTATCAACCCTCTATTGCAGCCCGCATTCACAACAAGTCGTCGCAACAGTTTCTGAACAAAATCGGTGAAGTCGTCAAGACCGGAATCGGTTTCCCGGCCAATCATTTCGACGATACGACCATCAAAATGCTCCTCAGTTATGGCGTCGACCCGGCCGATGCCAGGGACTTCTGCCTTGTGGGCTGTGTGGAACCCGGGATCAGCGGAAAATTGTATCAATGGAGCGCCGTCTGTCTCACCAATTTCCCCATTGCCGTGGAGTTTGCTCTGACCAACGGTGTTCAACTGGTCAGCGGCAACAAGCTGGGGCTTGAAACCAGCGACCCGAAAGCGTTCGAGACTTTTGAAGCGTTCGAAGCTGCGGTCAAGAAGCAGCTTCAAAATATCATTCGGGTTAGCGCCATTACAACGATCATCACGCAGCAGGTGCATCGAGATCATCTTCCAAAACCGATTGTCTCTTCCGTCGTCGATGGATGCGTCGAATCCGGCAAGGACGTGATGATGGGGGGCGCTAAATACAATTCCGGTCCCGGTATTATCATCGCCGGAACCGCGGATTACGCCAACTCCATGGCAGCCGTGAAAAAGCTCGTTTACGAAGACAAATCCGTCACCATGGCGCAGTTATGCGAAGCATTGACGAACAATTTCGAGGGGTTTGAAATGATAAATAAACTTTGTAAGGAAGCGCCGAAATACGGAAACGACGACGATTATGTGGATGATTTTGCAAGGGATGTGATCGATTTCATCTCCTATGAAATCAAAAGCTTTCAGGGGCTTTACACCCCACTTGCGCTGGGAACCCTGCCGGTTTCCTCCCACACCCCCCAGGGACTCGTGGTCGGGGCCCTGCCGAGCGGCCGAAAGGCCGCACTGCCCCTTGGCGGACGGCATCAGCCCCGCCCAGGGAACCGATTTCAGCGGGCCGACGGCCATCATCAAGTCGCTGGACAAGATCAACCAGGAAGTCTCCACCGTCGGTGTGCTGCACAACATGAAGCTGGACCCTAGTATGATGGCAGACGACCGTGGAATAGCCAACTTTACAGCGTTATTGAGAACTCACAACCAGTTGGGTGGCGCACAAATTCAGTTCAACTGCGTGGAGGCTGCCAAACTCATGGCAGCCCAGGAAAAGCCCGAGGAACACCGGTCACTGATGGTCCGGGTAGCAGGGTATAGCGCCTTCTTTGTGGAACTCTGCAAAGAGATCCAGGATGAAATCATCAGCCGCACCCCTCAGGGTAAATGGTAATCGAGTAAATATCAATAACATTTATTGGCGATTTCTATTCTCAACCTTTTAAAACGGGGAGAGAGGGAACATAAAAATATCATAATCATAGAAAAACGGAAGTGATGGCAAAGAGAAAAGGAACATTTTTTTGGTTCGTAGGGCTGGGAATTATTTTATCCCTTAGCATGTCATCTTATGTAATGGCGGGTAACATTCCGGAATCGGAAGACCCCATAAAGCTGGCAATCAACGAATGGACCGGCCAGTACATCACGACACACATTGCAGACGAGATACTCAAGAAAATGGGATATAATGTCGAGTATTTAACAGCGGGGTATTACCCACAGCTGATAGCGATACGGGACAATAGATCTTAAATACCATACATATGTTGGGGTCATTTTTCTCTTGACACACGATACCATTTCCACTATAAACCCATCCATAAAAAGCGACTTCTTATCAACTTACCTCATACCGACATAAAGGAGAAACGGGGCTTGTGTC
>JABMQA010000526.1 GCA_013203545.1 Bacteroidota bacterium | reverse complement strand
GGTTACCGTTATAAAACGCCTGCTTTGCAAATTTCACGACTTCCGCAACCGACACGGGTTTGGAAAGTTCCGGGTATTTTTGCAGCACTTCCTGCAATTTATCAATCTTTCGGATAGTGGACAAATTCAGAACACCCTTTTTCTTGTTGGTATTGATGGAGATTTCGAGTGGCATGACCCCGTTAAAATGTTTTTCAAAAAACATCAGGTCAACATATAACGGGTCGCGATGCGGGATGTCATCCACAATATTCCCGGTTGTTTTTAATAGCGACATGCCATAAATTGCTACCAGCACCAAAATGATGGCGATCGTATAAATAATACTCCGGTGGAATTGTACAATGTGTACCACCCGCTCAATAATGCTGTTAACGATTCCTTTTTCGAGATGACTTGTATGTTTGCTCACCGGCAGGGGTAAGAAGCTGAAAAAGATCGGTATCAGGAATAATGTTAAAAAATATGCGATTAAAATACTGAGGGATGCCACAACCCCAAACTCAACAAGAATTGTGTTTCCTGTAACAATGAACGCTGCGAAACCGGCAGCAGTGGTTGTGTTGGTAAGTAAATTGGCGTTACCTATAAACATAACCACACGGGTGAGCGACCGTATTTTGTTGCCATGCTTCTTGATCTCCGAATGATACTTGTTCAACAGGAAAATACAATTCTCAACCACGATCACGATGATCAGAGGTGGTAGAATTCCGGTGAGCATGGTGATTTTATATCCAAGCAGTGAAATAATCCCCAGAACCCAAACAACATTCACAATTACAATCAGCATCGTTGCCAGTACAATTCGCAGGTTTCTGAAAAAGATCAATAAAATAACCGATGCTATGATCAATGCCAGGATGACAAAAAGTTGCAGCTCATTTTCAACTTTTTTTGCAGTAATTGTCCTGATGTATGGTAATCCCGAATAATGAAGTTTAAGATTGTGTTTCTCAGCAAACTGATCGCCTGCCTTCTTAATGTCATAGATCAACGCAACCCGATCCTTTGTGTTGAGGATCTCTTTATCCAGCGTAACTGCGATAAGGGTAACATTTGACTCGCTGTTGAAAAGCAGCCCTTCATAAAAGTTCAGGGAAAAAACAACATCAATCAGGCTGTCGAGTTCCTGCTGACTGCCAGGCTTTGTTTTGAAAACGGGAAGGAAATCAAATTTCTTAAGACTGTCGTTTTTTTTGAGCTGGTATAGTTTCGAAATGGAAACCACGCCTTCGACCCCATGAATTTTCTGAATTTTCTCAGTAAGGCCGAACCAATCATTAAATTCATCGATCTGATAAAGATTGGTGTCCTGAATGCCAATAAAAAGTACACTGCCGTCCTGCCCGAAAGTCTCCTTAAATTCCTGATAGGCAATGCTGGTGGAATCGGTTGAAGGAAGCATCTGTGTCATTTCATACGACAGGCTTACATTACGTGCATTGTAAGCCATAAATGCTGTGAGGAGTCCAATCACCAATAAGTTCCAGTATCTTCGTCTGAGAATTAATCTCGCCAGGTATGTCCACATGTGGTATTGCTCAATTTGGTACTAAAATTGCAACAAAACGCTTTTTTTTACAGTAGCGTTTTCTCAAAAAAGGCTTCGAAAGTACAGCTAAAATTGGGAACAGAAAAATAAATCTTTTACTAATATACTATAATTCAAGAGTTTTAATGTTAATGATGGTCATAACCTCATAGATATGAAAAAGATACTACTTATCACCCTTTTGCTTTACCTGGTTTCATGCTCCAACACATCAAAATATATCCAAAATGGAGAATACGACCGTGCCATTCACAAACTGGTACTTCAGCTTCAGGACCATCCTGAAAATAAAAAAATGGCTGCTCAGGTAAACCTGGCCTGGCAGCAGGCAAATGATTTGGACCTGAAGCAGATCAAAGGATTAAAACTGAGCGGAAGACCCGATATCTGGGATGAGGTATTTGAAACCTACCAGGTGTTGGAAAAGCGGCAATCAATTATTCAGTTACTGCCTGTTAGCGTTTTGGACTCAATCGGGTTTACTGATATGGATTACAGCGTTTTTCTGGAAGAAGCCCGTGAAAAAGCCTGTCTCTATTTTTATGCTGAGGCCAAAAAGCTGATCGAAAGCGATGAAGCTTCCGACCATCAGAAGGCCTATAATGATTTGCTGGCCATCGAAAAATTAATTCCCGGTTTCAGGGATGTTCCCGATTTGCTCGAAGATTTTCACTTCCCCACTTTGCTTAACATATCTTATTTTGTAAAATTTGATTACCCCAACTATATGCCAGGGCAGCTTATTGAGGAATTTGAATATTTTGATCCGGCATTTATGAATACAACGAAATACGCATTCTTTAATAGGCGGGAAATGGGACTGGAATACAAATACCATATCGATATCATTATTTCTGATGTTGGAATTTCACCGGAAAACACCACGGAAGTCGAATATACCGAAACCGCCGAGATTCAGGATGGCATTGCCTATAAACTTGATGCGGAAGGCATGTTTGTCCTGGATAGTACCGGTAATAAAATCGAAGTTCTGAAATTAAAATCCCTGGCATGTTATGTTACTGAAACCCTTCAAAAAAAGTCGATGATCATTGGAGGAAGTGTTTATATTTTTGATTTGAAAACCAAAGAGGAACTTGCCATGCAAAAAATTTCCGGGGAATCAAGATTTTTTCATCGTTCAGCAAAATTCAAAGGAGATCTGGATGCTTTATCCCCTGAAACTTTCGGATTGGTAGGGAGTCAGGAGTTGGATTACCCGGAAGATTTGGAGATGATGCTTCGTGCCAGTGATAAATTTAAAGTAAATGCTATGAATTATATCCTGCAGGAATTGGATAAATTGGAAAACAGTGTGATAAAAAAAGAATAATTTCGCTGCGTTAAAGGCGAAATATACCATGCAAAAAAAAGTACTTTTTATAGATACGGCCCATCCTGTCCTCAAAGAAGATCTAACCAGATACGGATACCAGTGTGATTATTTCCAAAATTTTACCCGGGCCGATTACGAAGAGATCATCCATGCATATTTCGGAATTATCATTCGGGGTAAGATCAGCCTTGACAGGGAGATATTGGCAAAAGCAAGCTCATTAAAATTTATTGCAAGGGTTGGGGCCGGAATGGAAAACATCGACTCGGAGTTTGCAGAAAAAAAAGGGATATCCTGTATAAATGCCCCTGAAGGTAACCGGGATGCTGTTGGTGAGCATACCCTGGGAATGTTGCTGATGCTTATGAACAAACTGGGAAAGGTCGATGCGGAAGTTAGAAAAGGAACCTGGCTTCGCGAAGCCAACAGAGGTGTCGAGATCAAAGGCAAAACGGTTGGCATTATCGGCTATGGAAACATGGGCAGCGC
>JABMQA010000525.1 GCA_013203545.1 Bacteroidota bacterium | reverse complement strand
TTTGCTACACAAAAAGAGGTTGACCTTTGCATGGAGCATATCCGCATTAGACATAGACAAAGACAAGTGGATATTGATCGGTATTATTGAGAAAATTTATTTTAGTAAAGTAGAATTATAATATGAGAAAATTAGCGGTAGCTGCTTTTGGTGGCAACGCACTGCTGCAAAGCGGGCAAAAAGGCACCATCGATGAACAGGAAAAAAACGCTTTCGAAACCAGTGAAAAACTCATGGTTTTGATTCGTGAGAAAAATTATAATCTGGTAGTTACACATGGCAACGGGCCACAAGTTGGGAATTTGTTGCTCAACAATACAGCCGGGAACAAATTGTACGGACTGCCGGAAATGCCACTTGATATTTGTGTGGCATATTCCCAGGGTTTTATAGGGTATGTTATTGAACAGCAACTCAGGAATGTTTTAATGGAACATGACCTGGACCGTGATATTATTACGATTATAACACAGGTTTTGGTAAACAAGGACGATGAGGCATTTAATAATCCCACAAAACCCATCGGACCATTTTACTCCAAAGAAGAAGCTGATAAGATATCTGTTGAAACAGGATCGGTATTTAGGGAAGATCCACGTGGCAGGGGATGGCGGAAAGTGGTTGCATCTCCCAGGCCGTTGGTGATCAACAACAAAAAATCCATCGAAAAGATCGCCCGTGAAGGGACAATTGTGGTGGCTGTGGGTGGTGGTGGCATCCCTGTATTTTATAAACAGGAAAATAAATTACAGGGTATCGATGCTGTGATCGACAAGGATCTCGCATCGGCTTTGCTGGCATCACAGATCAACGCCGACAAATTCTTTATCCTGACGGATGTTTCAAAAGTTTGCCTGAACTATAACACGCCCCAGGAAAAAACGCTTGACAGGATGAACATTGCCGAAGCCCGGAGATACCTGGCCGAAGGACACTTTGCCGAAGGAAGCATGGCGCCTAAAATCAGGGCTGCCATCTATTTTGTTGAACACAGTGGTAAAGACGCCATCATTACCAAAACAACGAAACTGGGAATTGACGATGGCGGTACACGAATCGTGATGGTATAATTACAAACAAAATAAAAATTATCAATTATGGCATTTAATTTAAGAAACCGGAATTTTTTAAAACTGTTGGATTTCACTCCACAGGAGATTAAATTCTTACTTGATTTGTCGGATGATCTGAAGAAGGCTAAATATGCCGGCACCGAGCAGCATAGGTTAAATGGAAAAAACATTGTCCTGCTGTTCGCCAAAGACTCAACCCGTACCCGTTGTGCTTTTGAGGTAGCAGCGCTCGACCAGGGAGCCCATGTTACCTACCTGGGTCCTGCAGGTTCACAGATGGGCAAAAAGGAATCGATGAAAGATACAGCACGTGTTCTTGGAAGAATGTACGATGGTATCGAATACCGCGGTTTCGGACAGGAAATCGTGGAAGAGTTAGGTAAATATGCCGGCGTACCGGTATGGAACGGCCTTACCAATGAATACCATCCCACACAGGTACTTGCCGATTTTATGACCATGCAGGAACATTCGGATAAGCCCCTCGCTAAAATGGCATTTGCCTACCTGGGTGATGCACGCAACAACATGGGTAACTCGCTGATGGTTGGTGCTGCCAAGATGGGCATGGACTTCAGGGCTGTGGCCCCAAAGGAACTGCATCCTTCAGGAGATTTGATCGAAACCTGTCGTGAAATAGCCAGGACAACCGGTGCTACAATTACCGTTACCGACAGTGTGGAGGAAGGTGTAAAAGGTGTTGATTTTCTTTACACCGATGTGTGGGTTTCGATGGGTGAACCCGAAGAGGAATGGGCACGCCGCATCAATATGATGAAACCTTACCAGGTAAATATGGAAATGATCAGCATGACCGGCAATCCAAACGTAAAATTCATGCATTGCCTGCCCGCATTCCACAACCGCGAAACTACTGTTGGTGAGGATATATTCCGGAAATTTGGAATCCCTTCAATGGAAGTTACCGAAGATGTATTTGAATCGGGTCACTCAATTGTATTTGATGAGGCCGAAAACCGCCTTCATACCATAAAAGCTGTAATGGTGGCCACGTTAGGATGCTAGCTTTTTGTAGCCGACTCCGCTCTGCAAACTTATAATGATAGTCCCATCAGGAAGTGCAATAACCGGGTGGGATTTTTCTATGTTAAGTAAAAATAATGGTAATTATTTAGGTGGTTTTTTGTTTTTCAGAATCTTTATGACCCCATTCC
>JABMQA010000524.1 GCA_013203545.1 Bacteroidota bacterium | reverse complement strand
GGGCTGTACCAGGGACGCCATCCTTTCCTTCGTCAAGGCTTGCGTCCCTTGCAACCGGATTACAATTCGTTTCCCCCGATAGCTATCGGGGCTCCATCACCCTCTTCGTCTCTGCTATCCACCGGTATGTCCGCCAAGGCTGTGGGCCTCCTCAATGGGACGATACCGGGTTGCTTTTCGTTTTAATGTTTATCCTGAGTAATGGAACCCAATTTAAACCCAATCCAAAATAATTTCAATATAATTTTGCCGCGGCTATTTTGAGTTCTTTATTTGATAGTTGTTGCAACAAATTTTGAAAAATGAAATTTCTGGTCGGAATAGATGATACGGATACACTTGAAAGCAGGGGAACCGGTTTTCATGCGAGGTTGATGGCTTCAGAAATAGAAGCTAATAACCTGGGCGCCGTTCATGGAATTACACGTCACCAGAATTATGTGCATCCGGATATAAGGTACACATCACAGAATAGTTCTGCATGCCTGGTTGTGGAATCGGTGAATTTAGAAGGCCTAAAAATATTCTGTAAGGATTTTTTAACCAGGATTGCTCCGGAGGGGTCTGATGTAGGTCTCTGTATTTCTCAGGAAACCGACGTGTGCAATGAAATTGTCAGTTGGGGTTACAGGGCAAAAAATGAGGTCCTGAAACAAGAAGATGCATTTAGCCTGGCAAGATGGCATAATATTTATCTGGAAGGACTTACAGGCACCCACGATGGTATAATTGGAGCCCTTGCTGCAATCGGGTTGAGGAAGGATGGAAATGACGGGCGTTTTATCTGGTTGAGAAAGAAGAAGGAGTTGAGGGAGCTGGAGGTCGGCCAGGTTACTACCCAAATCCTTTTTGATGATTTTGGCGTTGAACAGGTTCTGGATATCAACAATGAAAAAATTGCTACGAATGAACCCGTTTTTATCCATGAATGGTTCAGACCTGTATTAAAAGAAAACAAAGTAACCCTGATTACTGAAAGGATTTATGAAAATGGAAAATATTACTGGCAAGCCGCAAATAAGGAGTATATCAGATCTCACTCGTAGCAAATCGCTGGGGAGGGTTTTGGAAGTGATTTTTTTAGCAGGATTGGGAGCCGTGGCAATTCTCCTTCATGCACGGTTTCGATCTCCCATCAATATACCGGGACACCACGGAATAGAATTTATGGCGCTCTTGCTTCTTGGCAGGATGAGCAGTCATCTGAAAATGGCGTCAAGCATTTCAAGCCTTGGCATCGGGATGCTTTTACTCACACCGGCTTTTGGATTCCACAATCCTTTTATGGGATTTAACTATATGCTGCCGGGATTGTTCCTGGACCTTTATTTTAACCTTGGCGAAAAACTCAGAAGAAACATACTTTTTTTATCCGTTATATCCGGGCTGGCCTACTTGGCAGTTCCATTAAGCAGGCTAATTATTACTGCATCTACAGGTTACCCGTATGGATCCTTCATTAAATTCGGCTATTTCCTTCCCCTGTTTTCCTATGGCGCGTTTGGCATTGCCGGCGGTCTTTTGGGATCAGGAATTTCCAATATTTTCACGCGTTTACTATCCGGCTTCAGTAAAAGGTAATTGGATGAAAAAACGCATACGCATCTATAAAAATATATCGGATATGCATGACCAGACATATCGAATCAAATTTCTTTTCCGAAAATTTACATCCCATTTATTCATTCCAAAAACCTTTTTGCTTATTGGGTTTATTCCATTGATGTACCTGTTGGCAGGATGTGGAAAAAATGATAATACCCAACTTCCCCCAACCATCCGTTTATTAAATGAACCGGGTTCGATAAGTTCGGATACAACGGTCTCATTAAGCGCATTATTGACTTTTACCATTGCTGCGGAAGGAACAAGTACCCGGGTTACTAATCTAATTATTGAAGTAACATCAGATGCGATATCACTAACCTACCTGGATACAAGTATGAACACGCCCGGGTTCACCATTAACAAATCATTTGTGAAAGGTTTGGCCAACAAAGAAATATGGACATTTATCATT
>JABMQA010000523.1 GCA_013203545.1 Bacteroidota bacterium | reverse complement strand
CAATTGATCCAGAAAGCTAAAACGAGTATTGGAATGGATAAATAAAGAATAATACTAAAACCTAAAATCGTGATGCAAATAAAAAAATTGGTTATCGTACTGATTTTGGGACTTGTAACAAGTAATGCTTATTCTCAAAGCAAACTAGTTGATAGTAATTTTTTTAGCGCCTCTCTTGATACAATCCGTGATTTACGTGTTTATTTACCAGATGGATATGATTCAACTGACATTGATAAGCAGTATCCTGTTATCTATTTTCTTCACGGTAGTGGTGGTAATCATACTTCGTATTCAGGAATATTCCCTATCCTTGATTCGCTAATTACCAATAACTTAATTAAACCAGTGATCGTTGTAATACCCGACGGAAGTTCAGGGCCATATCTTGGTAGCAATTATTCCAATTCTGCCCTATACGGTTTGTTTGAGGATTATATTGCGTTTGATCTGATTGATTATGTTGATATGAACTACAAAACAATACCATCTAAAGATAGTCGGGCCATTATGGGGCATTCAATGGGAGGCGAAGGCTCAATGCGAATAGCATTAAAACATCCAAATTTATTTTCGGGAGTAGCATCACATAGCGGCGTTTTAAGTGATGGTTTCATCGACTTCATTGGTCCATTAGTATTAGCAGAAATGGATTCAACTAATCAAATAAAACCGACAAATGGTTATATGTCGCAGGCACTATTTACTGCCGCAGGTGGCAAATCCCCGAATATGAATAATCCCCCCTATTATGTTGACCTTCCAATAGATACTAATGGAAATTTGATTGATAGTACCTTTGAAAAATGGCAACAAAGTGGACCAGTATTTTTTGCTACAAAATACAATCCTATGTCAAATTTACGGTTCTATTTTGATTGTGGAACAGATGACCCGGTTTTCTATTATACAACAATCTTTGCGGACACACTAAAAAGTCGAAATATACCATTTGAATTCAAGTCTTTTAAAGGAGGACACTCGGACAAATTCTATGAGAGGTTTAAAATATCAGTGGTTTTTCTTAGCTCAGTTATGAATGGAATCAAATGAAATATTTCAAAAAACTTAAAATGACAAGCAATTACATTTTGTGGGCATTAATGGGCTTTCACTACGTACTGCACAAACATGCAAACTACATAATGTAAAATACTTCATAAAAGAATTTCAAAATGAGAACAGACATAACAATCAGACTCTTTGATCTGTTCATTTTTCTTGGCGTTTTCCAGGGGATATTGATATCCTGGTTTTTTATTAAGAACAGTAATAATTCCAGGCGGGCGAACCTTTACCAGGGGATCCTGTTATTCCTGCTGTCGATCAATATTTTTGAAGAATTACTCAACAACACGGGTTACATTGTTAAGTTTTTGGCCATTACCAACTACGGTGAACCATCTAATTTTGCCTTTGCCCCCCTGCTTTACCTTTATATAAGAAGCAGTCTATACCCGAAAAAGAAAGAACATGTCTGGGGACATTTTGTAATTTCTGTGTTCTGGCTTTTGTACATGGTTTTTCAGTTCATCCAACCCGACGAAGTAAAATACAATTCGTATATCGGAACCAAGCACCCCGATTGGGGATACCTTGAGGGAGTTCAAAAAATATCGGATGATCCCTTAGGAATACGATATTATATCAATGAACTTACCGCTGTTCAATTCACAATTTATATGATCGCCGGTATTATTTTGCTTTTAAAGAAATTCAAATCACTAAACCAGAAAATATTTACAACTAAAAACGAACTCTTAGTCGTCATTCGCAATACCGTATTCCATTTTTTAATGATCATTGTCATATTTATGGCCACTAAGCTGTATTACGGAATGCACAGCGACATTGGCGGATACCTGATTGCTGCCTATATATCGTTTATGATATTTGCCACAAGTTACCAAATACTTAACCGCTCGACCTTCTTTGATCATCCTCAGTCATTTCTTAATTTTCCTATGCCCAAATACCAAAAATCCTCTTTATCTGAAGACAATAAAGAAATGATTTTATCCAAAATTAAAATGGAGATGGATAGTAATAAATATTTTGCAAATAACTTAGCTTCACTATCAGGGCTGGCAAAGCAAATTAATGAATCTTCACATCATCTCTCGCAAGTGATCAACGAAAAACTTGATAAAAACTTCTTTGAGTTGTTGGCCAGTTACAGGGTAGAGCATGCGCAAAAACTTATACGGGAAGATACAGATACAAAATTGACTGTTGAAGAACTGGCAGAACTGGTTGGCTACAATTCGAAATCGTCCTTTAATACGGCTTTCAAAAAACTTACATCACAAACCCCCTCCGAATTCAGAAAATCTTTAAGTAGCTGATTTTCTAACCATTGCTATTAATCAACCATTCATCCCGATAAGGCCGAACATCGTTCCGATAGGCTAATTCGTTAAAATAGTGCCGCTGATATTAGGTTTGTCAAAAATTCAAATCTCAATATCATGACAACAACAACAATTCAGAAAACAGATCAAAAATCAGAACGTCAGTATTACATTGATTGGTTACGCATCCTGCTTATTTTAAGCGTCTTTTTATTTCATATAGGAATGATTTTCAATTCCTGGGACTGGCATGTAAAGAACGATGTTACCTGCGGATATAAAAGCATTTTATGGTACATCATGGTTTTTCTTGGAAGATGGCGTATGCCTCTGTTAATTTTGGTATCCGGTGCCGGGACTTATTTTGCGCTGGGCAAACGAACGTCGTTGCAATATTTGGGCGAGAGATTTAAACGCCTTTTTATTCCGCTGGCAGCTGGGATATTTACTTTGGTGCCAATACAGGTTTACATCGAAAAGTCTGCGCAGTTTGATTCTTTACTTACCTTTTACCCGCATATGTTCGAGGGAATATACCCTGAAGGAAACTTTAGCTGGCATCACCTCTGGTTCATTGCTTACTTATTTTTCATAGCACTGATCATATCCCCGTTTTTAATTTTTTTCAGAAGTGGGCAATTTGACCTTTTCGTAGGTAGATTAAGTAAAATCGTTTCTAAACGGCTCGGTGCAAACATCTTCCTTATCCCCCTGGTTCTGTCACAGGTTTTGCTCCATCCCTATTTTCCTGAGAACACCCATGGTTTATTTGATGATTGGGCTGCCGTTTCATACTACATCATATTTTTCCTCTCCGGTTTTATATTGTTATCAAATAAATCCATGATTGAATCCATAAAAAAACAGAAGCGACTGTTCTTAATTGAATCAGCATTCTTCACAACCATGCTTTTAACGATACCCTACATGTTTACTGAGCAATTTTACAGGGATATGACATGGGATATTTTAGAGCCATTCGTAGCCTGGTCGTGTGGTATGGCTGCAATCGGATATGCCAAACAATATTTAAATAAAAACAACAAATTAAGAAAGCTGGCAAATGAAGCGATATACCCCTTCTATTTATTACATCAACCAGTGATTGTAGTGATGGGATATTTTATTGTTCAATGGGATGTCTCTGTTCTTTGGAAAGTGGTTTTCATTACATTTGCATCTCTTGCTCTCACAGTGGCAATTTATTGGTTTTTAGTTCGCCCTTTCAATGCTTTAAGATTAATAT
>JABMQA010000522.1 GCA_013203545.1 Bacteroidota bacterium | reverse complement strand
ATGCAGCGGGTATTTTGAATTAAAATTGGTATCAATAAAATAGGTGTTGGTAACTACGGGGCTCCGAATAATGCCACCTCTGATTGCGACTGCCCTTATTACACGCGCCTTGGGTACAATACCTGAAGGTGGTGACCACTTCCTGAAATGATCGCCCATTATGGCAGGTGTCGTTGGAATTTCGGAAATCACATTGGGTAGATCATCCATAAATCCCACCTGAATAGAATCACTGTAAATCATGGAATTTTCATCGGGCAAACTGCCGTCGAGCGTATAATAAATAATGTCATCATTACTTCCGGCCGAAAAACCAACTTTGAAGGGTTGTGTGTACAAGCCTGCCGGTGCTGAAACCACAAGCGATGCTGCACCTGGTGTATTGGCACTTTTGGGCGTGGGGCTGATGAGTATCAAAGGATCCGTTTCCCCATCGGGAAACCGGCCATAAGTTATATCCGTCTGCATTTCTGAAGGTGTCATACAATCCATCATAACGGTATCGGGATTACTAAGAATCAAATACTCGCCTTCAGCATTTAACTTAAAATTGGTGTGCAGTTCAGTGGTATCGTAGCGGTCCTTGCCACTGGCAAAAATCAACAGAAATTTACCGGGAAAAATATGAATGGCCGGGAATTTCCATTTTGCAGGGTTAAGTGTGTCGTCGGAAATAAAAGATTCCTCCAGATTAATGGTGCTGTTGCCCTTGTTGAAAAACTCAATCCAGTCAGAAAAGTCACCATCCGAATCCATGAGGGTGAGTTGGTTCGACGACATAAATTCATTTATAAAAATGTCCTGCGCCAAAAGGTGGTTAAACAAGATCATAAAAAAAACCAGTGTATAAACATGTAGCTTCTTCATGTTTGCAAAATTAGTATTTTATCGGTAATGGATTACGGTAGATATCACTAATTTACAGCGAAAAAATAAATTCCTTATAAAAAGTCGGGGAAAATGAAATTGTTCTATTATAGGAAGCTTCTTAAGGTTTAATGATAATTTTTTGAGATGTCTGCTGTTGTATGCCGGTGGCATCATATTTCGCATGCAAAATGTAAACACCCTGCCCCAAATTCAGCCTGTCTTGTTTCTCAAAACCCCCATCAACCCAGTTATTCTTAACCACTTGCAAAATGATGTTTCCCATCAGGTCATAACAGTCAATGGATAGATATCCGGGGGACGGCGATCTGAAATGAACGGTTATCCACCCGGTGGAAGGATTCGGGTAAACGGATAGTGATATAGTATTTGGTACAGTCTCATTGGTGTCACTTACGTAATTGCTGTTTACCTTTCCGGGTGTGCCATAATTTGGTGAAACGTCCCAACTTGCTGCCAGTGTATTATCAAGGAACGGATTTCTCAATTCCAGTGTCGGGCCTTGTCCGTTGGGTTCCTCCGGCCACGGACTTTCCACACCATATTCCAGGGAATCCACTAAAATTCCGGTTTTGGTATAGAGCCTGATTACCTCACCGGAACTACTCAAACCAAATGGGAAACTACCGGTGTAGTTTTCAATATCGGGGTTATTTTCGGAAAATACACCACTGTTGCTACATAACACAAGGTATCCCCCTGAAGGGATAATTGCCCCATAAGGAAACTCGAAAATATGATCGTCATTGTCATCTTTGAATATCCATCCGGAGATGTCAGCAGGAATTTCTTCCACATTGCACAATTCAACCCAATCCTCAGTGTTGAATTCGGGGGATGACCTGTAGTTAATTTCGTTGAGAACGACATTGTAATTCCCATTGTTAAAATAAAACGCACCGATATCGGCCCAGGTCCCATCCGGGTCAGCCTGGCTTTCGGGGTCACCTGAGTTGATGCAGGGTGATCCTTCGATCAGGGTGAAATTGGCGTCGGAAACTGAAACGAACATCGGATCATCAAAAATGTTACCAGTTCCTGTGAATTCCTCAGTATCACATAATGAATATTTAATGGTCATTACGGAAAGTGAATCTGTTAATATAGCATCGATTAATGAGTTCGAAATAATTGTATTTACAATTTGCGCGCGACTACCGCCCCAACCCTGATGTTCCTCTAAAATCCTTATACCTGTTTCACAATTGTAAACTGTATTATTGTTGATGATAGCTGATGAACCATCTTTAATCCTGATTCCAGTAGTACAATCCACTACAAGATTTTTCTCAATCAAAATGTTTTCACAATACCCATTGGCATTTGCTCCTACCGAGATACCATTATCCATACAATTATATAACTGATTCCCAGATATTGTGAGGTTTCTGCAATTATTAAAATTTATGCCATCATCGTTGGAATTTATCGCAACATTGTCTGTTACATAACCATTGTCAGTAATGGAAATCAATTCCATGGGATCATCAATATTGCTGAATGAACTGGTCTCGATAGTGGCTGACTGACAATAACCAAACTCAAGCCCCTGCCCTGAGTGGTTGCCACAAACCGATGAATTCCTGAAAGTTACATTCCCAAAATAATGGTGGTATATTACGTTAAAACCAACTAAGTGCTTGTTGTTTAATATCAAATTACTATGGTCAACCACAATGTTTGCATTATCAGCGTAAAGTGCCCCATCAATTAAGTTTAAATAATTGATATGAATAGCTTGTGTCGGATTGATTATTACCAGACTGTCAAAACAGCCATTTTCTTGATAAGGCATGAAAATCACCGGATTTTGTTTTGTGCCGGCAACTTGAAACCCTCCTTCAATTTTCAAATATGTTTTATTCTGAAACAAAATTGTTACACCTTCATTTACGGTTAATTTTGCTGAAGGCTTAACGATTATGGGACAACCAGCAAAATATGGGGAATTCTCACTATATAAATCCAAATCTTCTGTGATAAGCCCTGGTAATACCTGTATGGATTTTACTGTCAACGGATTTTTCGAATCGAAAGCCTCCACCTCCTGTCCACTGTCTTCGGTCGAGAACACTTTCCATGAGTAGCTGCCCTCTGGAATATTCTGTACAGTCAAAAAAGTATCCGGAATTCCTGCATAGGTAGTGGTTAATTCGGGTTCAAATTCGTAACCGGTTGTAAGAAGCAATGTGTATTCAACGGGCTGGCCATCAGGGTCAACCGAAGGTGTCCATTTAAATGTAAGGTTTCGGGGCATAACATTGGGTGTGCGCTTGGCAACAAACGGCGACTGCACATGGTCAAAATACCAGTTGAGTTTGTCAGGGAAACTTAGAATGTGGTTTTTTTCGATCTCAATCAGGTTATGCCACTCACCCAAACTCATGATATTGTCGGTAGTATCTTGCTGTACCGATGATTGCAAGACTATTTTAAGGCTGTCGATCATTGGCCATAGCGTAACTGTATTAAAAACCTCATTAAAAATTTCGTTAGCCCTGCTTTTGATGTCGGCCATGATGGTCTCGTTTAGTATAGCCCTTTCAAGAAATGGATTATCAGGCGCCCAGGGTGCCGAGCTATATGTATGGTTTCTCCAGGAGTAAACCGACAGGGTTTTATCAAGATCCCAGGGCATCATCTCCCATTTCCCACCGCCATTTATATCATGGTACATGTAATAATTATGATAGTAGGTACTTTGATTGGATAGCACCATGTTACAGGCAATGATATTGATCAT
>JABMQA010000051.1 GCA_013203545.1 Bacteroidota bacterium | reverse complement strand
TTTGGCCGCCAACGTTATGTGTCACATTTCCTATCTGGATTCCATTATAAAGGGAATGGGGATACTTTTAAAGCCGAAGGGCGTTGTCATGTTTGAAGATCCCTATCTCGGGGATGTCATCGAGAATACATCATATGACCAGATTTACGACGAACACGTTTTCCTTTTTTCTTTATCTTCCATCAGTTATCTTTTCGGTCAACATGATATGGAGATTATAGATATTGAACCGCAGGAAACGCATGGGGGATCCATGCGATATGTAATAGCCCGCAGGGGGGTGCATTCTGTTTCTGACAGGGTGCATATGCAGTTGGAGAAAGAGAAAAATATGGGTTTAGATAAACCCGAAACGTATGAGTTATTTCGAAAAGACTGCGAGCATTCGCGGGAAAGTTTAATGGCTCTTTTACAGGATTTAAGACGTCAAGGGAAAAGAATTATTGGGTATGCTGCGACTTCCAAGAGTACGACGATCATAAACTACTGCGGTATCGGCACGGATTTGATAGAATTTATTTCGGATACTACACCGATTAAGCAGGGGAAGTTCAGTCCTGGCGCCCATATTCCTGTCCGTCCCTACGAAGAATTCCTTGTAAAATATCCTGATTACGCCCTGCTTTTTGCCTACAACCATGCAAAAGAAATCATGGCGAAGGAGCAGAAATTCATGGCATCTGGCGGCAAATGGATTATGTATGTTCCAGAGGTTAAGGTGCTATAATGATTCTCTGTAGCAGCCCTTTAGCACAGTATAACGCACACAAAGAAGAAATTGACGCGGCAATTCAAAGAGTTCTAGATAAAGGCTGGTACATTCTCGGTGAAGAAACCAAATCGTTCGAGTCCGAATTTGCTGAATACATTGGCGTACCCCACGGTATTGGTGTTGGTAGCGGTACCGAGGCTCTTCATATTGCCATGGCAGCTTGCGGCATTGGCCCGGGCGATGAAGTAGTTACTGTTTCTCATACCGCCGTGGCCACAGTAGCCGCGATTGAATTGACAGGGGCGAGACCGGTATTTGTAGATATTGAACCAAACTACTACACGCTTGATCCAAAAAGGTTGGAAGCGGCTATCACCAAACAAACAAAAGCAATTATTCTTGTTCATCTCTACGGCCAATCGGCCGATATTTTACCTATGTTGGATATTGCTAAAAAGCATGGTTTACGCATTATTGAAGATTGTGCTCAAGCACATGGGGCAGTGTATCAAGGGAGGTGTGTGGGTTCTTGGGGTGACATGGCCTGCTTTAGCTTTTACCCGACCAAGAATTTAGGCGCCTTAGGCGATGGCGGCATGGTTGTGACGAGCAATCTTAAATTAGCCGAAAAAGCGAGACTCTTGCGAGAGTACGGCTGGGCTGAAAGATATATAAGCAAAATTCCCGGCTGGAATACGAGACTTGATGAGTTGCAGGCAGCGATTTTGCGGGTGAAATTACGTTATCTCGATGCAGATAATGTAGCGAGGGCTAATATCGCATCAATATATGATCATGCGTTAGAAGGTTTGGGGATTGTAACGCCAAAACGCAGACAAAAAGCTACTCACGTTTATCATTTATACGTGATCCGTTCTAAGAAACGTGATGAAATGCAGGCGTTTCTCAAAGCACGGGGTGTGGGCGCCTTGATTCATTATCCCGTACCAGTACACCTTCAATCTGCCTATCGAGACACATTCCAAAGAAGGGATGATTTATTGGAAACCGAGAAAGCCGCACGTGAGGTGCTGTCTCTGCCGATTTATCCTGAACTTCCTGATAAGGAATTAAATACTGTGGTGGAAATGGTGAAATATTATGGGGAGAAACGATCATGATTCAAGGCGTGTTGTTCAAAGAATTGATAAATCACACAGATGAAAGAGGTTTTTTTCGCGAGGTTATCCGCGTGACGGATGATTTTTTCGTCGGCGGGTTTGCCCAGTGGAGCCACTCCCTGATGTTCGACAATGTCATCAAGGCCTGGCATTATCACAAAATCCAGACGGACTGGTGGTACGTGTGTAACGGTGTACTTCGGGTGGGCCTATGCGATATGCGATCTGATTCTGATACGTATAAGAAAACCATGGATTTCTATATGGGTGATCTTCAGCCTGCACAGGTGATTAAAATACCGCCCGGTGTTGCGCATGGATGTAAAACGGTTCAAGGGCCGGTAAATCTGTTTTATATTACATCTCATGTGTATAATCCGGATGATGAAATTCGCATTGCGTATAATGATCCAAAAATTGATTTTGATTGGCTAAAGGCGCCTCCTATCAAGTGAACAGTCAAATCTCTTCATATTTTGCTGGAAAGAGAATTTTGCTCACAGGAGCAAGTGGTTATCTGGCGACTAATCTGACGCATACATTAAAAAATGTCGGGTGTACAATTGTCCGATTAAGTAGATGTAGTGAGTTGTTGCCGGTAAATGGTATAGCGAAAATCTTGGATATAAGTGGAAATATTTGTGAAAGAGAGGTATGGGGAGAGGCATTAGAGAATGTAGATATTGTTTATCATTTTGCAGCACAGACCAGTGTATATGCAGCGGATGAAAATCCACTGGCTGATTTAAAAATAAATGTCTTGCCTATGTTAAATCTGTTGAAAACCTGTCGAAATATGGGTAGGCAGCCTGTCATTATATTTTCTGGAACAGTCACCGAGGTAGGTATCCCTAAAAGTTTGCCAGTCAATGAAACTCACGAAGATTGTCCCATTACTATATATGATTTACATAAGTTGATGGCCGAAAATTATCTGAAGTATTATTCACAGCAGGGAATTGTGAAAGGGACAATTTTGCGGTTGCCAAATGTTTATGGTCCGGGACCAAAAAGCAGCAGTGCTGACCGTGGAATATTGAATATGATGATTCAAAGGGCTTTACGAGGGGAAGATCTTACATTATATGGAAAAGGTGATAACCTGCGCGACTATATATATGTGAAAGATGTGATTAACGCTTTCTTGGTAGCTGGCATAAAAATCGATGTTTTGAACGGATGTCACTTTGTAATAGGGTCCGGTATCGGACATACTTTAAAGGAGGCTTTCGAATCGGTAGTTGAGCGTGTAAAAATTATAACAGGAAGAACTGTCAATGTTGTTAGAGTCAAGCCGCCCCAAGCTCAATCACCAATAGATACGAGAGATTTTGTTGCTGATGTGACTGCTTTTAAATCCCTCACTAACTGGGAGCCTAATTATACCCTCCAAAGCGGGATTGATAACACAATAGATTATTTCAACAATTAACCTGTTACCTGTTGATTATTATGAAAAAAAGAAAATTTGAACAGAGTGATTTCTGGAAACAAATTAATGAGAGTCAGCTGTCTTTCAACAAGATTGATAATATTGATGATTTTAAGTCGTCAGATATTAATTACAAGATCGCACTATTCAACCCGAAAACTAATGGGATTAGATACTTAAAGACTCTAATATTTAATATTGCTTCAGGTTTAAATAAAAACGAATGGACTTTACTGCAAAATATTGCAAAACGTAATTTTGGAAAACCAATAACGATTACATACAATAATCAACAAATATGTTTAGATTATGTTCAAGCAATATTTGAGTTGACTTTTCTTCTAAAAAATCTTCAGCTTGGTGATGCCTCTATTTTAGAAATAGGCGCCGGATATGATAGGACTTGTCATGCAATAATCTCAAATTGTGATATAAAGTCATATTACATTATTGATTTGGCAAATTGTCTTCAACTCTCAAGGCGTTATTTGAAAAAAGTATTGCCAGAAAAAGACTATGGAAAAATTAGTTTTATCAGAGAAAGTAATTTGTCTGAGTTGGGTGGTATCAGATTTGACCTTTGTATCAACATTGACTCATTTGACGAAATGAACCATGATGTCGTGGAGGTATACCTCTCATTCATAAACCAAAGGTGTAACTTTTTTTATGTCAAGAATCCAGTCGGCAAATATTTCGACAAGTCACTTGATGATCACTCCCAAGGCAATCAGGTTGTTGAGTTAGCTTTAAGCCAAGGTGTATTGAAAGATGTCATTGACATTCACAATAATGTTGAGGTTGAAAAACAGGCTGAAAAATTCCTGAAGGCATATTCGCCTGGAAAAGGATGGCAATGTTTAAGCAATTCATGGGCAAAACCATGGAGTTATTATTGGCAGGCAATATATGAGAAAAAGGGAGATCAATAATATGGGTGAATATTCGTTGTCGGACCTGAAAGGGAAAAAGATATTGATCACCGGCGGGCTGGGATTTATAGGAAGCAATCTTGCCCATAAATGCCTTGAGCTGGGGGCCAAAGTAACTGTTTTTGATTGCCTGGATCCAAGATCAGGAGGCAATCTTTATAATATTCATGATATACGGGACCATGTTGAAATATGTTTTCATGATATTTTAAACTTTGATCAAGTTACTGAGCACATTGTTGACAAG
>JABMQA010000521.1 GCA_013203545.1 Bacteroidota bacterium | reverse complement strand
CCCGAAATCCACGGGTGGTGTATTGACTGAATTTTGCGGAAAGAAATAGGTAGAAACTCAAAATCCAAAACTCAAAATCCAAAATTCATTCTCCGATTCCTATGGTCTTCGGAGCCACATTTAAAATTTATAATTCCAAAATTGTGAACAATCAGGATAAATTACAGCAGCTCATCGATTTAAGGGTTAAAGCCCGTCAGGGTGGAGGTGAGAAACGAATAGACACACAACATCAAAAGGGAAAATACACTGCACGCGAACGTTTGGAAATGTTGCTGGATGAGGGCAGTTTTGAGGAATACGATATGTTTGTCACACACCGAAGTCACGACTTTGGCATGGAAGATAAGGTTTTCCTTTCTGATGGTGTGATAACGGGCCATGGAACCATCGATGGCCGGATCGTTTATGTTTTCTCCCAGGATTTTACGGTGTTCGGAGGTTCCCTTTCAGAGACCTTTGCCCAAAAAATCTGTAAGGTTATGGATCAGGCCATGAAAGTTGGTGCTCCGATCATCGGGATCAACGACTCGGGGGGCGCCCGGATACAGGAAGGTGTAAAAAGCCTTGCGGGGTATGCCGAAATATTTCAGCGCAACATTATGGCCTCAGGGGTTATCCCACAGATCTCTGCAATATTCGGCCCTTGTGCAGGAGGGGCTGTATATTCCCCGGCCTTAACCGATGTTGTTATTATGAGTGACAAAACCAGTTATATGTTTGTTACCGGGCCCAAAGTAACCAAAACCGTAACCGGTGAAGCCATTTCGGAAGAGGATCTTGGAGGGGCAACTGTTCATGCCACCAAATCGGGTGTGGCGCATTTCAGGGCTGACGATGAGGATGAAGGCATTATGCTAATCCGAAAGATGATGGAATATTTTCCTCAAAACAACCTGGAAGATCCGCCGACAACCGAATGCCACGATCCGATCGAAAGAAAAGAAGATACCCTCAATGAGATTATTCCGGATTCTACATCAGAACCCTACGATGTGAAGGACATTATTTATTCCATCGTTGATGACCAGGAATTTTTGGAATTTCATCGTCATTTTGCAAAAAACATTACTGTGGGTTTTGCCAAGTTCAATGGCCAACCGGTAGGGATTGTGGCCAATCAGCCCAATTTTCTGGCAGGGGTTCTCGACATTGATGCCTCCAGAAAAGCAGCCCGGTTTGTCAGACTATGTGATTCCTTTAATATCCCGATAATAACCCTTGTGGATGTGCCCGGATTCCTGCCCGGTAGTACACAGGAATACGGCGGAATCATTATTCATGGCGCTAAATTGCTCTTTGCTTACGGTGAAGCTACAGTCCCCAAAATTACCATTACACTCAGGAAATCCTATGGCGGAGCCCATGATGTGATGGGATCGAAACAGCTTCGGGGTGACATTAATTACGCATGGCCAACCGCTGAAATTGCCGTGATGGGGCCCAAAGGCGCCATTGAAGTGCTCGAAGGACGAAAAATTAAGGAGTTTTCCGATCCCGAAGCTGCGGCCAAATATGCTGAAGAAAAGGAAGCAGAATATCGGAATATGTTTGCAAATCCATACCAGGCTGCCCGATACGGTTATATCGATGATGTGATTGAGCCAAGAAATACACGTTTCAGGATTATCAGGGCATTGCAAACACTTGCTACGAAAAAGGATTCACTCCCTGCAAAAAAACACGGTAATATTCCACTCTAAAATACCCAAAATATGATCCCATTTGAAATAATGTTCGATTTTTCGAATATCTCCGGTTTCAGTCTCACCGTTGCTATCGTTGGATATGTTATCGTTTTTTCGGCGCTGGTGCTACTGTATTTTGTTTACAGCAGCATTCCAAAATTGATTAACATCAAGGTAAGAAGAAAACTTAAAAAGGAGGGCAAATGTGAAGATTGTGGAGACCTGCATGTTGAAGGCGATGTAAACGCTGCCATCAGTATGGCATTGTATCTCTACCTGAATGAAATCCATGATGATGAAAGTGATGTAATTACCATTAAAAGAATATCAAAGCAATATACTCCCTGGAGTTCAAAGATTTATTCGACCAATACCTATTTCAGAACAGCAAAAAGATGAAAAAATTCAAATTCACCATAAAAGGGCATATTTATGACGTTGATGTTATCAGTTTTGAAGATAATATCGCACAAATAGATGTGAATGGCACTACCTACAATGTTGAGGTTCATCAGGAAATCAAACAAAGTAAAACCCCGAAATTGGTTCGCCAGGAAATTCAAACCAGGCGTCAGGACAGTAAAATCAAGAAGACCATAATCAAAACTGCCGGTCATGATGTAAAGTGTCCGCTCCCGGGAAACATCATGCAGTTGTTTGTTAAAAATGG
>JABMQA010000520.1 GCA_013203545.1 Bacteroidota bacterium | reverse complement strand
GGATTACATTGATTAAACCGGACAATCATAGTAAATCAAATAAATCCTGGTAATGCTATAAATGAACTACCCCTGAGCAGAGCTCCGAGGAATTCTTTCGATTAAAAAATTTCTTTTTACTGTTTAATCTGAACTGGTAATCAAATTTATCAAAATAAACCCTATATATTTTCTCTATAGTATTTTGGCCCCTGAAAATATAAATCTATACACTTGCCAGTATGATTCTACTCCATCTATTTTTCCAGTACCTTCGTCTAATTTTTTAAAGTCTTCCCATTTATATTTTATCGTCATTCCCGCAATCCATTGATTAACAGCTTCTCTAGAAGTTCCTGTCATTTCTCTCTTCATTTTATATGACCTAATCCATATTGTCGACCGATAGTTACCGTTTTCAAAACTTAGGAAAGAATGTATATTATTAAATTTTTTCCCTTCTCTAAAATTTTCTCTCCAATTATCATTTATTTCACCGAATTGAACCTTTTGATTTTCATAAATAATCGTGTCATCAATCTTATTATATTTAACTTGGACACAAGAAGGTAATATAAAATATGAAAATAAAATTGATAATATAGTTAATTTCTTCATATCACCCCTCCAATAGTTAATTATTTTCTATAGGAATTACCAAATATGCCTCCCTTTGCTGATGGACCGGTGGCATACTAAACTTCCAATGTTTCTTAAAATTATCATAAGAGATTTCGTAATTGGGGCCAAAAGGAGAAGGATCATTTGTAATGAAGACTTTTTTACGATCACTGTAACCTGTAACAACTCTATTATGCCCGGACTTATCAAAAGAACTGTAGTTCATTAAGACTACTACTGGATAACCTTCGTTAATGTACATTTTGAGATCTTCAATATTGGAAGACGGTATATAAACTAATCTGAGACCGTAATTCTTCTTCATCCAGTAAGAAAGTTTTGATCGAGGATGTGGACCGGAAAATGGAGCTCTTCCACAAACTCTGAAAACATCACTAACTGTAACATCTTTGCCATAGTATCGCATAACCATTGCGAAAGAAGATGAAAAGCAGGTTCTGCCAAGGTTAGGCTCAAATGGGACATCCAATTTAACCTCGGATGAATAAGGTTTTGAAAATTTAATTGCTGGACCACACGATATTAATAGTAATAACAGTATCGGGATTATAATTCTTTTCATACTGCCGATCCTCCATTGTAAGTTAGATTTATTGATTTCAGACCAAAATACGGGGATATTGATAAACACATAATCCATAATCGGCGGGCGGATATGACCGAAAGATAGATTACGACCTGAACTGAAAAAGCCTTGAACAGCATTTGCATAATCCGCAATATATAGCCCGTCCGGCTTGCATCATGGCATTATGTGGTTTGAAATGTCGTTAATTAAATATTTACCAGGCGATTGGTGAAATTTGTCATTTCAGGCCAAGAGATCTGAACATTAGTTTTCTCATGCTGTTTGATACTTTTTGAACCATAATATCAGGCCTAACTTTAGGGTGCTTAGTCCCACAAGACTGACACATGATTTTCTTTCCCCAAAAACCATCAACTTCAATCCATTTGCCCTTTTCACCGCAGCCTGAACAACGGGGGCCGTCAAGCATGCCTTCAACCATTACAATCACACCATGGCCGCTGATTTTCTTTACCCATGTACCAGCAATTTTCATGTAGAGCTTAAATCTATAATTATCGATTTCAATGATTTCTTGCTCGTATTTATCTGAATCATATGGTTGACTTGAACTCAGAAGGAGTTCCACATCAGCTTTACTACCTCCAAAACTCAATGTGCCTACATTTCCTCGCCGCGTCTGCACCGCTCCAGTCACGCCTGATTTAATTATATCATGGCAGGCTGAGCCTACGATTGATGCAAGCAATTGAGTCTCAATCGACATTTCATAACCCTAAAATTGGAAAAATGAATTTTTAACTAAGTACCAACATTCCCAAATGTGTGTTGCCCTCTGTGGTAATATTTTACACTACAATATCAAATCAAGCTAAATTCATATACAACCATATTGTATTGAAGTATAATGTTTCTGAGTTTGTATTCCCTTTCTTCCTTGAG
>JABMQA010000519.1 GCA_013203545.1 Bacteroidota bacterium | reverse complement strand
TGGCTATCCTGGTGGCTATAGGTGTTTTCAGAACATCAGGATCCCTTGAATTTATTATCGATGGGGTGGGGTGGATATTTTCCTCCCTGGGTGTGAACACCGATTTTGTGCCTGCGTTGCCCACAGCTTTTATGAAACCGCTGAGCGGTTCCGGTGCCCGTGGTATGATGGTGGATGCCATGAACACATTTGGGCCGGATTCCTTCGTGGGAAGGTTGGCCTGTACATTCCAGGGATCCACAGATACCACGTTTTATGTACTGGCTGTTTACTTTGGTTCGGTTGGTATTAAAAAAACAAGGTATGCTTTAACTTGCGGCCTGCTTGCCGACCTGGCAGGGATTGTTGCGGCAGTGTTTATTGCATATTTGTTTTTTGGGTAGGAATTGGAATATTCCAGAAAACAGGTTAAATCCATCACACAAAAAACTCCTTTGGTACGGACCTGGATCATAAATTCTCTACTTTTTCGTGAACATTTTGTGATAAATTCACGTTAATCTTGCAAAAAGTTTGTTTCTTGATATTTAACAGTTTAATTCATCGAAATGAAAAAAGTACTTTTAGTTGAAGACGACCAGTATATTTCGGAGCTGGTTTCGATACACCTGGCCGACATGGATTGTGAGGTCAGGGCCGAAGCAAATGGCAGCGTTGGATTGACCCGTGCACTGAACGAAGATTTTGACCTAATAATTCTCGACATTATGTTGCCCGGCCTGGATGGACTCGAAATCTGCAGGGAGATACGTGCAAAAAAGATTAATACGCCGGTTTTGATGCTGACGGCAAAATCTGAGGAGATCGACAAAGTGTTGGGATTGGAAACCGGTGCCGATGATTATATCACCAAACCCTTCAGTGTTAGGGAGTTCATTGCGAGGGTCAAAGCGATATTCAGGCGTACCAAACTAAATGTTGCCGAAACGGAAAACGAAAGCCATGAGGTGCTTCAGTTTGAAAATTTGCAAATTGATCTTGATAAACGGAAGGTGACACTCGATGGCCAAAAAATCGAACTCACCCCCAAAGAGTATGATATGTTGTTGCTGATGGCCCGGAAACCCGGCCGCATATTCAGCCGCAACGACCTGCTTAACCAGGTGTGGGGTTATAATTACGATGGCTATGAGCATACCGTTAACTCTCACATCAACAGACTGAGGGCGAAAATAGAAGAAGACCCCAATAATCCGGTATTTATTTTAACAAGCTGGGGTGTGGGTTATAAATTTAATGATGAACTGGGAGTATAATGAAGACAAAAATAAAAATATTCAACAGCCTGTTTTGGAAAATTTCAGGTATTTTCCTACTGATCATGATTGTATTGGCAGTGATATTTGTAAAAATTTCGGTTGATTTTTCCGCCGAGTACTCGCAGGAAGCACAGCAGAAAATCAACCGTGGTGTGGCCGGGGGTGCCTTGCAGGAGGTTAATCCGTTCTTTATAGATGGCAAAATAAACGAACAGGCGCTGCATACCATCATGCATTCGATGATGGCAGTAAACCCAAGTATAGAGGTTTACCTGCTTGATCCCGAGGGGAAAATCCTGACCTATGTAGTTCCCTACAAAGAGGTTAAGTCGACGGAAGTTTCGTTGGTTGAGATAAATAAATTTTTGAATGGTGATCCCGACCAGTTCATCAAAGGTGATGACCCCCGCAATCCGGGTGAACAAAAAGCATTTTCGGCGGCGCCGATCATCGAGAATGACCGTATGATGGGCTACCTCTACATTATTCTGGCAAGTAAGGAATACACAAGTACTACGAATGCCCTGCAAAACAGTTATATCCTGGGGCTTGGTTTGCGTACGATGGCGCTGGTATTTTTATTCGCCACCATTTTTGGCCTGATCTCCATCGCATTTATTACCCGCCACATGAACAGGATCATCCGGATCGTCAAGGAATTCCGTGAAGGAAATCTGGATGCCCGGATTCCGGTTACCTCCAAAGGTGAGATGGCTCAGATGTCGGAAACGTTTAACAGCATGGCTGATAAGATCCAGAAAAATATCGAGGAGCTCAAGAGCGTGGAAAAGCTGCGGCGTGAACTAATCGCCAATGTTTCGCACGATCTGCGTAGCCCGATAGCCTCCATACAGGGTTTTACCGAAACCATTTTATTGAAGAAAAATTCGCTATCGGAGGAGCAGGAACTTAAGTACCTGCAGATCATCGAACGGAATACCAATAACCTGAATAAACTCGTGAACGACCTCTTTGAGCTTTCCAAGCTGGAGGCCAACCCGGAGCAACTTCAGCATGAACCGATGCAGATTGCCGAACTGGTGCAGGATGTGGCCGATAAGTTCCGTGTGATAGCCAAAGAGAAAAACATCAGCATCAATACCATCTTTTCCAAAGATCTCCCCATGGTGTATGCCGACATTCAGATGACTGACCGCGTGTTTCAGAATATTATCGACAATGCCATAAAATACTGCAACCGGGGCGATGTAATTACCGTTGAACTCGAATTGCAATCCAAAAATGTGATGGTACGTGTGAAGGATACAGGTACGGGAATTGCACAGGAAGATCTGCCTTACATCTTCGACAGGTACTACAAAACGCAAAAGACCAGGAACAAAGCCGATAGCACCGGTCTGGGCCTTGCCATCGTAAAGAAAATCCTCGATCTGCATAAATCAACCATCAGGGTATTTAGTGAAGTTAACCGGGGAACCACCTTCGAATTCGGACTGCCGGTGTACCAGGTTTGATATGGTTGGCAATAGTATGGATAGTATTACCCTGGTTTTTTGGCCGGGGTTTTTTGTTAGGTGTTGGAATCTCTTAAAGGTGATAACATGTATGCGGTTGTAGAAGGGAGATAAGAAGCGGGCGCAGAGCGCCCGCTTCTTATCTCCCCCACAGAACCCAAACCCTGTCTTTTCGACCAAGACACGCAGCGAAGCAAAGTGTCGCAGGGAGAAATCTATTAATTATTTTAGCATTAATTTTGTGGAAAGGAGCAACAAACATGAAAAAACATAATTATTTTGTTTACATTGTTACAAATTACAATAGATCAACTTTATATATTGGGGTTTCAAACAGTCTTACACGAAGGATAACTGAGCATTATAATGGACTAATTGATGGATTCTCAAAAAGGTACAATTGCAAATACCTTGTATTGTATGAACATTTTTTTGATGTCAGGTTGGCTATTGCACGGGAGAAACAAATCAAAAAATGGAGTAGAAAGAAAAAAGATGAACTCATCAATAAATTCAATCCGGAGTGGAAATTTTTGAATGAGAGTCTGGCCTCAATAGAAACGATATATGAAAAATAGACCCCTCAGTCACAATTTCTTGCGAGGTATCAAAATGTATGTGGTTGAGGTAGGGAGAGGATAAATGGGCGCTCTGCGCCTATTTATCCTCTCGCCAATCCACCCTCCAGAAGAAGCCCTGTCCTTTTCCCATTGGGATGCCTTTGGCGCGAGACCAAAGACCCGTGGAAGTGTCCACAAAGTGATATGACAAAGGTGAATAGATTTCTCCCTCAAGCACTGCACTTCGCTTGTGCTTTCGGTCGAAATGACATGGGCTGAGCCAAGGAATGGGGAAATGACAAAGAAGATCGAGAAGCGATCTTCTTTGTCATTTCCCCCCAATGCATCCCAAACCATGTTATTCCGAAGGATCCGCCTCCCGATTTTTATCGGGATGGCGGAGACTGAGAAATCTATTCCAATTACACTGATTACCTATACCATACAAAAAGTTGTCATTTACGGCTGATTTGAAACAAAGTGGAAAAAATACTGGGTTTAAGTTTATTCAATCCAGGAGCACTTATCTACAATAGTCCAACCCATACTGGGTTGAAAATTATTTCAGCTGTTTGAGTTCCAATAGGCTCCGGTTTTTTTGTTCTACTGCTGAATTTTTCCTCAACTTTACGGCTATACCCCGCACCCTGCAACAATTTTTAATTGTAACATAATACAGGCTTCACAGTGCAGGATAACTCCGTATTGTTTTTTCCCCACCCATTTCCCAAATTAACACTTTGTATATTTTCCTGTGATATTTCCGTGATCTTTTAGCCGGTACTTTGCAACTGAAAACAAATTAATAAAATAAACATTTAAATTTTGAAATTATGAAAAGAATAGCATTAATCAGTTTGGTAGCATTGGTAATGGCCGGTGCCTGTAAGAAAAAAGATGACGAGAACCCACAACCGGATCCAATGACCAAAAATCTTACATTAGATATTTCAGGTCTCGAGAATTTGGGAAGCCACTATGCCTACGAAGGCTGGATCATCGTTGATGGCGCACCGGTCTCCACCGGCGTATTTATGGTGGATGACAATGGCAAAATGTCGAAAAGCACATTTTCTATAAGTGAAACGGTTTTGGATAATGCCAGTACATTTGTTTTGACCATCGAACCCAGTCCTGATTCCGATCCCTCACCAAGTTCGGTACACATTCTGGCCGGCGACTTCTCGGGCAGCGGCGCATCTTTGATGGTGGATCACGGAGCTGCACTGGGCAACGATTTCGTATCAGTTGCCGGAACATTTATCCTGGCCACGCCAACCACTTCAACCATGGATGACGAGCTGAGTGGGGTCTGGTTTCTTGACCTGAGTTCGGGATCACCCGCAGTAGGCCTTATGAATTTGCCGGCATTGCCCGATGGCTGGGTTTACGAAGGCTGGGCTGTAACCAACGGCGTTCCCGTTACCTCCGGCAGGTTTTCTGTGGCTGATATGGCCGACTATTCAGCACCATACAGCGGAACAGATGCAGCCGGACCACCATTCCCGGGTGAAGATTTTGTGTCGAACGCACCAATGGGCGTTAATTTCCCCACCAACTTAAGTGGCGGTAAGGCTGTGATTTCCATCGAACCGGAGCCGGACAACAGTCCCAATCCATTCCTTCTGAAGCCACTTGTGGGCGATGTTCCAGCCAATGCAATGGATCATAAAACTTACATGATGAATAACAATGCTGCCGGATTCCCAACAGGAACTGCCAGCCGTTAGTCATCTGTATAAATCAAACCAATGATTGATAGCCTGCCGGGATTCCGGTGGGCTTTTTTAATAGAATTCAAATTCCCCCTCCAGCGACAGGATCTCCACATTCAGATCATCTACAAGGAAAAGTTCATCCCGATTGCCGTTGAAAAAATATACCCGTAACATAGCTGTTGCAAGATCAATTTCAGGAATTTTTGCAGCAAATTCCAGGTATGTCCACTTATTCCGCCGGTTGTATTCCTGTAAATAAAAGGGTTTGTAGCATATACTTTTCCTATCCGATTCGAAGTCAATTACCAAACGGGCGTCGGAATATTTTTTATCCGAAAATATCCATGCACTTACCTTTACCCATCCAAAACCGGTTTTCAAATGGGGGCGCAACGGCTCGTACAGTCCAACGCTGTATTCGTTGGCACGGCCGGTTTGCGATGAAAATTTTCCGTGAAATGCCATGCTGTCGCTAACCGAAGCATAATTCAACCAGCCATAATCTTTTTCGAAGTCGTTGAACAGGGATATCTTTTCAACAATCAGCTCCTGTGGAAAGATGGCCCGCGGCGCAGGTACAAGCCGTACAAAGGAATCCTTGTATTGCCTGAAATCAATATGGGTGGGTGGAAAGATAAAATTGTAATGCTGGTAGAATTGTAAACCGTTTAATCCAATTAATAATACTGACATCGTAACAATAGCTGCTTCGGGAATTTTAATTTTCTTCAGCAAGAGCCATGAATATCCCAGAAGGATACCAACCAAAGGATAGATGTCGATAAACACCCTTTGGCCGTAATTGGAGGTATAGTGCCATATCCACCAGCTTGAAGCCACATAAACGAAGATGACCAGGAAGCTAATCGCCCAGAAAAAACGGAACCTGTTGCTACGATACAACTGAACAAACCCGGCCATCGAAACAAGGGCAAGGGGTGTGTAAATAAACCAGCCTTTGTGAAAACTGAACAGTATCCTGAAAAATTGCGGTTTTACAAAGTTGAACCCCTCATCACCATATGCATAAACAATCCAGTGTCCGGAGTGAAGATACCAGATAAGCATGGTTGCTAACGGGAAAACGGACAGGCAACAAATGATGATGATCAAATTTTTCCGGATTGTTGCTATTTGTTTCAGTAATTCCAAAAAACGATTCAACGAACCCGCCATGAAAGGGATGAGTAAAATGATCAAGCCGTTGGTAGGACGTACCGCCAGTATCAGACTGAGCGTCAGGGACGAAAAGATCAGCCATTTACGGTTAAAACCGCTGATTAAATGTTGAGTGAAGAGCAGGAATGCACTGATCAGCGCAAAGCTATACACATGGCCCATTGTACTTTCCTTGAGTGAATAGTAAATAATATTGGTACCAAATGCGATGATTACCACAATGGCCGCCGATAAACCTTTTGAAAATGAAAATCCCTGCAGGAGTTTCTGAAGGAACCTGAGCCCGACCCATAAATAGAAAAGGGTTCCAAAACCCATACAATATTGGTAGATGATGGAGTAACCATCGGCCGGGTAGCCCGACAAAAGTGTGAGCAGATGACCAATCAGGAAGAAGGGGAGGAATAGAAATGCCAGTCCGGGGAATGCCCTGTTTAAAATTTCACCATCGATTTCAATCCTGAATTCCTTTTTGAAACTCAGATCCTCGTTGTAATATTTCTTCTCATAATCCTCAATAAATGAATAGTCCAGGTCGTGGTAAATAATGAATGCCGTGATAAAACCATAGTAGCCTTTTCCATCGCTGGCAATCACCCTGTCGGATGTAGCATGCGGGTCTTTGATAGTTAGAAATAAAATTACATACAACAGCAGAATCCATTCCGGTGTATAGCGGATAAAAATACTTTTTGAAATTCGGATTTCGGGATTTGTCATTTAGTGAAACATTTTAAATAATACCCCCAAAACTATGCATAAATCTGATAGTTATGTCCGGAAATAACCGGATGATGTACAATCTTCTTTTTTTTTCATAAAATTTCGATGATAGATTGCTTGAAAATCAAATTATTTAGCATTATTATTTACTCATTAAAAC
>JABMQA010000518.1 GCA_013203545.1 Bacteroidota bacterium | reverse complement strand
TGTGAAGATACCATAGAGTCGGGTGTTATTGAACTTGCCGGGTGTGATATCATCACCAGCATCGGAGAGATACCCACTATGGAAGAGTACCTCGAAAAAATGCAGACCATTGGCATCACGGCAAGTCCCAATCCTTCCAATACAGGGGAAGTAATGCTGGAGTTTGAGAATACGGAGATGCTTCCGGAGTCAGCCCCCTTAATCCCCCCTGAAGGAGGGACAGGCCCATCGCTGATAGTTTGTAATATGCTGGGCAAAAAGATACATGAGGAGAGGGTATATCGTTACCAGGGGGCAAGCCACATCAATGTAAGCAACTGGCCGGCGGGGATGTACATCGCCACCATTTTCAGCAACGGGCAGGTAAAGGGGAAGTGTAAGGTTGTTGTGAGTCGATAGGGACTCCTTTGGAGGAGTAGGAAATTTTGTTCAAAGGACTCCTTTGGAGAATGATGAGTAACAAATTATAAATTAATACCGGTGGCGGAGGGATTAACTTCAACATTCAATATTCGGTATTGGATATTCGAAATTCGAAATTCGAAAAAAAAGAATATAGAATATCGAATGTTGGACCGCAGAATAATGAAGTAAAAGCCTTGAGGACTGCTAAATTGAATCTACTCCGTCCGCAGCCCATCCACCGGGTTTCCGGATGCCGCCCTGAAGGCAATATAACCCATTGTAAGGATGGCGATGGCCAGCGATATCAGGCCGGAAGCGATGAATATCCACCAGCTAATGCTTGTCCTGAGGGCGAAATTCTGTAGCCACTGGTCCATTAAAAACCATGCCAGCGGGCAGGCCAGTACAAAAGCAATCAATACCCAGGTTGAAATCTCTTTGTTGAGCATAAAGATGATCCTGCCAACGGAGGCACCATTTACCTTTCGGATACTGATCTCTTTCTTTCGCTGGGTAGCCGTAAAGGAAACCAGCCCGTACAATCCCAGGCAGGCGATGAATATGGCCAGCACTGAAAAATATACGATGAGTGTGGCAAACTTCTCTTCCGATTTGTAGAGGGCATCAAATCCATCATCCAAAAACTTGTAATCCATCGTAAAATCCATGGACATGTCCTTGCAGGTTTCCTCGATGAATGCCATTGTTTCAGGAACATTGGAAGTATTGATCTTTATCAGAACAGAACCGGACCAATCAGGTAAATATAAAATCGAAATGGGTTCTACCTCCTCATGCAGCGACTTGAAGTGAAAGTCCTTCACAACCCCTACCACGGTTCCCACCGTATCAAACAGCTCGATCCTGGTACCCAAAGGGTTTTCCAGTTCAAAGGTTTTTACAGCGGTTTCATTTAATATGATGGCACTTCCGATTTCAGCCTTTGAGTCGCTATGAAAATTCCGGCCTGCCACCAGTTCCAGGTCAATCACATCAACAAATGACGGGTCGGTCATGATATAGTAAAAGGTTCTTCGCGTTCCTTCAACCAGGCGGGTATAGTTATCTCCACCCATGCCTCCCGGACTAAAAGTTGAATAAGAGACCTCCTGAACATTGGAATTCTGATCCAGGGCTCCTTTCAACACATCTTTTTTCTTGAGCAGTTCCCTGTTCAGGTCAAAATAGACAACCTGCTCACCATTAAAACCGAGGTGCCTGTTCTTTAAAAAATTAATTTGCTTCACAATCAAAAGTGTCCCGATGATCAAAGCCGTTGAGATAATGAACTGTATGATAAGCAAGAGTCTTCTCAATGTTGCACCACCCGATCCCCTTGTAATATTGCCTTTCATCACCAGAACCGGCTGGAAAGAGGTCATATAGAAAGCGGGGTATAATCCGGCAATAATGCCTATAAACAATGCACCTGCCAGCAAATACACAAGGAAGATTGGATTTTCCAGGTACCCAATGCTGATCTCCTGCCCCACCACATTGTTGAATTCGGGTTTGATCAGTTCGGCAAGCATAACGGCAAGTATTACCGAAATCAACGACAGCAAAACAGTTTCACCAAGAAACTGCCGGATAAGGCTGATTCTGCTGGATCCAACAACTTTCCTGACACCAACTTCCCTGGCCCTTGAGGATGCAGTTGCTGTGGAGATGTTAATAAAGTTGATAATGGCGATGAGAATAATAATGATGGCCACCGCAAGAAAAACGTACACAAACTGAAGCTTCCCGTGTTTTGAGTAATCGCTGGGATAGTTATGCTGATTGAAATATATTGTGGATAAAGGCCGCAACTTAAAGGGGGTTTCACGGCTGCCACCCGTAAATTGTTGGCTGACATCTTCACTGATCCGCTTTTCGAGTGCAACATGATCCTGCCCTTTGCCCAACAGGGCGTAGGTGGCATAAAACCAGTTATTCATGTTCTGCAGAAACTCCGGGCCATTTCTTTTACCCAGGGTCACCATCGAAATCAGCCCGCCATATGCAACGGAAGAGTTTTGAGGACAATCCTCTACCACCCCTGTAATCATGCACTTGTAGTCGTTGTTAACCAGTACAGATTTGCCAAGCGGGTTTTCATCTCCAAAAAGGGTACTGGCTGTTGATTGAGTCAACACAACCGTAAAGGTTTTGTTAAGGCTTTGACGTGGATCTCCCAAGAGCAATTTAAAGGAAAATAAATCAAAAAATGTTGAGTCAGCACATATCATATTGCTCACATTTATCTTTTTTTCAGATACTGCATCCCCCTCGGGTGCGTATGAAATCATTGTGGAACTCATCGGGCAAAAGCGCACGACATCCTCAATTTCAGAATAATTAGCTAAAACCAAATCTTTAAAACCTGCTGAACAGGAAGATGAAAAATCAACATTTTCAACACGGTACAAACGGCCAAGGTTTTCGTGAAAGGAATCCGTCGAAAACTCATTCTGCACATACCTGATGATCAGGATGAAAATGGAGATGCTTACGGTAAGCCCCAGGATGTTGATGAAGGTATTCAACCTGTTGCGTAAAAAGTTACGGATGGCAATCTTAAAATAATGTGAAAACATAATCAGCTATTTTTTTAGTTAAGTTGCCCGCTGTAGGTCAATTCCGGTGCCATGATTTGTATCGCAAAGATAATCAACATTATAGAAAATCAAATTAAAATATCTGGCTGGATACGTGCCTAAAATAATGACAGCATTGTCTAAAATTTAGGCAAGCATCCTTAATCATCATGATAAAATATTATTTTTGATACCCAATGACATTTTTATTCTGACTATATCTGCTATGCAAAAAAAAGGGAACATCCTGATTGTTGACGATCATAAAAATGTGCTGAAGGCACTGGCCCAGCTTCTGGAACCGGAATATAGTGAAGTGATTACAGCTCATTCCCCAAACACGATCCCTCATCTATTAAGCACCGGACATATTGATGTGGCGCTGCTTGACATGAACTTTACGGCCGGTATCGACAGTGGGAACGAGGGTATTTTCTGGATGAAGGAAATCCTTAAATCCGATCCAAACATCTCAGTGGTGCTGATGACGGCCTATGG
>JABMQA010000517.1 GCA_013203545.1 Bacteroidota bacterium | reverse complement strand
GAGAAATTATTGGTTTTCTATCCTTATATTTATCTGTAAATACTACAGAAGTATATCCACTATTGCCCAATCCGGAATAATCGGAGAGAAAGTTTTGTATCTTCTCAGAAGAAGCAACAATAAACAATATCCCCTGTGTTTTATTATTGTACACTAAAGGTCCATACATATAAATTTTTAAATTACCCTTTTCATCAAGATTATAAATATTGGTAATATTTTGCTTTTGAGACAGTATAAAAACAGAGTCGTTTAAATCTGCATTTTCACCAATTATGGTTTTGTTGGTGGATGAAACAATTTCTCCGGTTAAATTTATTATGCTTATCTGATCAAAATCGGCAACCGATAATCTTGCATCCTCAAGTATTGCATTCATTTTTTGCTGAAGCTTTTCTTGCGGGTTTTTACCATACTCACTTAAGCTTATTCTCAGTTGTGTTCTACTTGAAATTAGATTGAATCTTTCAAGATTTTGCGAATTTATATTTTCAATCCGATTTAATTGAATGGAAGAAATCGCTTTTAAGTTATTGGAAATTAGCTGTGTAATGTTATTTTTTACAAAAAATACAGTTATTATGCCTACAATAAGAAAAGCTATCACGAATAATGAGACAAACAATAATGATGCTTTTTTTCTGATTTTCATGCCCTTTACAATTTTACGATTTATTCATTTCATTTACGATTTATTCATTGTCATTTGCTTTGCGTCATTCAATTTTTATCTCAACTCAACTGCCAATCTTTACACTGAGCTAGTCGCTGTGCCCTTCAGCTTCTCAATTTCTTCTTTCAATTCTGCCATTCGTAATTCGCGGCCTACAAATAATTTATTTATTCGTTCCAGTGCTGCGTTTTTTTCTTCTATTTCTTTGGTTCTTTCTCTTACGAGTAGTTCTAAATTTTCGTGATATTTTTTAAGTTCTTCTTCTACTTTTCTGCGCTCACTAATATTACGGGCAAAACCCAATATAGTCTTTTTTCCTGTAATTTCAGTTAAACCTGCCCGAAGTTCAACCGGGTAAAAGCTTCCGTCCTTTCGTTTATAGGTGGTTTCAAATGTCATGGCTTCGTTTGGTTTCATTGTATCCCATAAGGTACGTACTGCAGCCAAATCGGGATAAACCTTGTCCAATTCCCAAACTTTCATTTGCAGAAATTCTTCACGTGTATACCCCATTTCCTTTATAGCCTGCCTGTTGACCTCCATAATATTTCCATCGAAATCAGAAAGATAGATGGCGTCACCGGCCTGCTCAATAAGCGTTTGAAATTTAAGTTCTATTTCTTTTCGGTCGGAAATATCGGTCATAATGTGCATAAACGATTCTATCTCGTCCTTGTCGTTATAAATTGGAGAGCAGTTGACTATGTACGATTTTTTAAGCCTTTCGATGTAAAATTCTTCACTACCAGATTTATTTTCCAACAACACTTTTTGAAAAGGGCAATTTTGCGCCGGGGAATCAGCATGGTGAAACAGAAAGAAGCATTTTTTACCGATAATGTCTTTCCGTTTTAAATTAAAACTGCTGAGGGTTTCATCATTTATATTTTTAATGGTGTAATCGGCACCAATTAGTTGGGCAGGAAATCCAATGGTATTAAAAATATTTTCCCAGTCGCGCTGCGATTTTTGGAGTTCCCTGCTTCGTTGCTCCACCTTTTGTTCTAGCTGGTCGTTTAATATCCGCAGTGCATCCTCGGCAACCAGACGTTTAATATTGCCTTTCTTTAAACGCAGATAAGAAAAAGCAATGATTCCAATTCCGAAAAGCCAGATTATTACATACATAAAATAAAGATTTCGAATATCCCCGGTTGATAAAATATAAATCTGATCAAAAGGATAGGAAATACTTATCCCGCCACGAATATCATTTAGCTTATACCCTTGTTGTGCATGACATTTCAAGCAACTTTTTTCAGTAATAACCGGTTTCATATAGCGGAAATATGCTTTACCGTTTAAGGTATCAACACCTGAAAACTCCGGTTCACCGTTTTCGAATGATATGAGCGCTTTCACTTCCCAGGTATCAGGTGTATTTTCGGGGCGAATAGGGTTTAAACTGGTAATATGCCCGTGAACTTGATAGTAAGCATTTTGCAGTTCATACACCTGTCGCGTCATATAGGCCGGATTCATCAGCGTAAGGTGCAAATTGGAATCAACAATAATATCTCTATCCTCGATGTTCGAAAGATATGGGTTGGGAGGCGTATTACTGTCAACTTTTACATAAACACCCCCGTGTTCCGATGCCCAACGCCGGTAAATTACGTCTTTGTCGAACCCGACTTTGGTGTAGGTATATGCCCGTTTTAATGCTTCACGCTTTATTAAATTAATATCCAACACTAATAGAACAGCTAACAATAAGGTCCAAAGAATAGTACTATATATAGCGTATTCGCGAATTTTCAGCGGGTCTTTAGTGAATTTCAGTGGCGTTTTCATTTTTTAGCTTATTATGACAATTATCAAAGAATTGCTATATTTGATTTTCCCTATGTTAATTCTGCCCATAAATGTACAATTAATATTCCTTTATTCCACTACCTTGTTTAAAAGCTACATAATTATTTGATATTCAAAAGGTGCATGTTAATTTGGGCGCTATGCTGATTGAAGGCTTTATTGGCATTCAGGGAAACCTCAGGTGCAGGTATTCGGTTCCGAATTGTGCAAGTGGAACAGATTGAACAAGACCCTGCACAACTTCGAAACAGGTCAGACAAGGCCATACCGGGTTTTATTGTTGGGGGTTTTGCCGTCCGCCTCCCGATTGCTATCAGCGAATTTATGGCAATATAATACTTTAGTGAACGATCCGTATTTTATTAATCTCCAGATTATTAAAAAACTGATTACAATTAAAAATTATGGCGGTTAGTTTTTTTGATGTTTTTTTGT
>JABMQA010000516.1 GCA_013203545.1 Bacteroidota bacterium | reverse complement strand
GGATTTAAGCTACTAAAGGCTACTGAAAAGTAGGATGAATACTCAGCTGGAGTTCCATCTGTTGTCGTCAGTGATCCAGCTACAAGCTGGCCGTAATTTCCTTGTGCTCGAAACGACATAGTATTTAAAGCGGGCGCGCCTGCTGCATTTTCAATTACAGCCGTATATCTGATTACATCATCCAAATCCACGAATCCGTTGTTATTTAAGTCCGTTTGCAATGAATCGGTTTGAGAAATACTCAATCCTGAAGTTATCGCCTTAAGGTCGAAGTAATAAAGCCCACCATTATAAATATAATTTGATTGCAGTATTAGGGTGGTTGTTGAAATTTCATAGGCCGATGACTGGTATTGAATGGTAAGAGTTGCCGAATCACCCTGGGGTACGGAATCCGGTGGGTTAATAGCTGAGAAACGTGCTGAGTCGGCTCCTGAGAAATATATTGAATCCACTATGAGCTTAGCATCTCCGGAATTTACCATGATAAAATCTCTGGTAATGATGCTATCCAATAAAGCTGTTCCCATGTTTGTATAATCATCGGTGCTGGGTGTATCATCACCATTATTAATCGTGATGCCCTTACCACGAACAAGCAGCGAAGGGAAGCATTCTTTTACGCGCACTTCCACCGTATTGAGTGATTTTGCCGTACAATTGCTTTCAGTGTTTGTTACGAGTACTTTATAAAAGCCGGGAGTAGCAGTGGTATAGGTGTTTTCAGTTCCTAAGCAATCATAAGTATTTGAATAAGCAACCAGATTATGCCATGCATTTTTATTGTAAAAACAGTGCAATACACCTGTGTTATCTGTTGCCAGGTCATAGGCATATATATAGTTTCCCTGAACATATCCAGGCGGCAGACTGTTTTCTCCGATGTAATCCCATACACC
This sequence comes from Bacteroidota bacterium, assembly GCA_013203545.1. GTDB lineage: Bacteria > Bacteroidota > Bacteroidia > Bacteroidales > 4484-276 > JABMQA01. The sequence continues at coordinate 2,719 of JABMQA010000516.1, read as the reverse complement.
ACCCTCAAAGGACATTACTCTCATCGCCGAAGAATTATTAAATGCAACATAGGGCACATTGTTACCAATGGTTAGTTTAGGGTAACGATAACCGGAGTCATTATTAATAGATGGTGAAAATCTCCTATCCCCGACATTAAGCCAGGTGCTATTCTCGTATTTCATCACATTCATCTTACTGTTATTATTATTATCATAATCCATAAAGGCAACAAAAGGGTTTCCGTTGCTATCAAATTCAAGATCAAGGGATTTGATAACTCCATCAAAAAAGCCTTTGTCGCCAATCACATCCCAGGTATTGCCATTAAATTTATAAAGTGAAGGACCGCTATTTGTCGAAGAGCCATCCTGCATACCAACATATATTTCATTTGAATATGTCTTTACATCCACATAAGTAGCAGAAGCTTCTGAGAATCCTGTGCCTCCCAAACTTTCCCAGCTTGTGCCATCAAATTGTTTTACTGTAGCTCGTCTATATATGGATTTGTCCTGGTAAGCCACCACCACCTTATTGTTGGCAACGCACATGGAAATGTGATCAGCTTCCCCATCAGAGAAGCCATCAGGACCTACCTGAACCCAATCCGTACCATTAAATTTCTGAACCGCCATTTTCTTAGATGCGTTGAGGTATGCAACATAGAGCGTATCGTTTTCTCCAATTTCCAATTCAACCGAAGCGCCAGATACCGGATTTATGAAATTAGCATTCCCAACTAAATTCCAAGTGTCGTTTTCATATTTCATTACTGAAATTGAACTTGTTTGAGAATTATAATCAAAGGTGTTAAAAGCAAGCACAGGATTGTTATTACTATCAAACTTCAACTCAGATCTTGTTGAATAAGCTTGCTGAAAATCTTCAAGGCCTACGTGTTTCCATTCGTCAAACGTACCCCAGCAATAGGTTTCGTTTGGTGATGATGGATACGTTAAAGTTACCTCATCTCCTGAGCCTAAACAAATGATGTCGGTGGTGGCAGGCGAAATGGAATCAGTTTGCATACATACCCCCGTGCCACTTAGGTTGATGGTCTGGGCACTTGAAGTTGGAAGAGGATCATTGCTATACACGGTTAAAGATGCTCTGCGTTCGCCGGATGCAGTCGGCGTAAATTTGATGATCAGATTGGAAAAGAAATTGGGATTGTTATATAGTGAGTCGTATTTGTCATCATCATGTATGGTGTAGTAATTATATGCTTTAATGCTGGAATTACTTACTGTTGCAGAATAATCATCCTTTGCCGGACCGGTAAAAACCAGTGAATCGATGATAACAGGATTACCGTATCCACTATTGTATATCATAACCGTATCATATTTTGATTCGCTGGTGCTTGTTAAACCATAATCTATAGGATAAACGTTATAATAATTCGCAAAACTATTTATTTGGGGCTTTGATATAGATCTCCCAACAATCTCAAAATTAAATACAGGAGAATTCGCAGCGTTTGACGGAATCTGAATCTCAACAACCTGATACCCATCATTTACATTTCCGGTAAAAACAATGTTAAAACTATCTACTGCAAAAGGCGCTATGCTTTGGGGGAAGTCCTGAATTGAAAAATACTGGGCATAAGTCCCTGTTATTGATGGCGTCTCTAAAGTTAGCGTATTACTACCTGAATTGCTGATTACAAATTTTTTACTGGTAAAGCTTGTATCTAAGGTGGCTTCACCAAGAATCTCCCACCTGGCAAGATTGGTATTGGTTGTGTCGTATTTCGAACCATCCACTATACCCTGCATACCATTTGGTGTATTTTGTAAACGGAGGGAGATCGTCGGATCTGAAGGGATGTTATAGGTGTATAGTTCATCGCCTGTAGCCGGTTCGTAGGCATGAAAAAACAGGTTATCGCCATTGGCATGCAAGTCGTGAAAATTACTTAAGGAATCCGTTCCGGGTATTTCTACCATGGGTTCAATATCTCCGCTAAAACTGTAGAAATTAGTAACATTAGACTCTCCACCGACTGATGATTTAAGTAAAAAAACTTTGTTGTCAAATTTTGCAATGTCCAATATGCGATCTATAATTTTAACTGTACCACTAATGGTACCATCAGATTGAAAGAGATCAGTATTTTTTCTATAATAGATCATATCATCTATTTTGAAAAAATCATAGTATAAATATGATGAACTGTAGGAATCGCTGTTTAATTGAATGGTCCCGGCTTCTGTGCCGTCGGTGATCCAAATCCCATAGTTTGTACCACCCATACATTGGAAGGCAACAAGATTGTCAAACGAATGGAAACTAATACATTCTCCTCCCATGGCTTTAACCAGCGTTGTGCCTCCGGCTGTTCCGTTGGATCGATAAATAGATGTGCCTGAGCAATAGATCAGGGTGTCAGCGATATTTCCGGCCAAAGTTGTTGTGACTGAATTTGGGGATGTAATGGCATAACTACTGATGTTTTGTGTGCCGCCTGGTGTACCGTCTGTTCTCCACAAATACTCCGGGCCGTTATATGAAGTGGGTGCGCTAAAAAAGACGAGAGAATTCGTTGAGCTGAAATATCTTGGATTTGAATTTAAAGTCGTCCCGTAGCCCGAAATAATATCCTTTAATATTTCTACCGTTGTGCCATCTGTCACATAGGGTTCACCCAGTGTTTTGAAAATTAATTTTCCTGTAGGTTTGTGAACACTTCCAATAACGCCAACATCATTATATTGCCACGTAATTTCATGT
>JABMQA010000515.1 GCA_013203545.1 Bacteroidota bacterium | reverse complement strand
TGCCTCACGGCCGGATGAAGTCACGCGAAGGGAAAGTTGTGGATGCCGATGACCTGATGGAAGAGATGTACCTGACCGCCAAAAAAACCACAGAAGAACTGGGTAAAGTTGACGAATTTGATGAGAACGAAAAAGACCAGCTCTTCAGGATGATCAGCCTCGGTGCCCTGAAATATTTTATGCTCAAGGTGGATCCGAAAAAAACCATGCTTTTCAATCCCGAAGAGTCCATCGACTTTCACGGCAATACGGGCCCGTTTATTCAGTACACGCATGCCAGGATCCGCTCATTATTCAGAAAGGCAGTTGAAAAGGGTATCGGGATTGATGCCGAAGCCATACCTGTTGAAACCCTTCCCAAAGAAAAGACCTTGTTGAAACTGGTCCATGATTTCCCTGCTGTGGTTAAAGAGGCCGGAGACAGCTACAGCCCGGCATTGGTAGCCAATTATGTGTATGAACTGGCCAGGGAATTCAACCAGTTTTACCAGGAGGTGCCTATTTTGCGCGAAGAGAATCACGCAACCATTTCATTCCGTCTTCATCTGGCGGGTTTTGTCGGTAATGTGATCAAAACTGCGATGGGATTGTTGGGAATTGATGTGCCGGAAAGGATGTGATTTCTCGCAAAGCCGCGAAGCCGCAAAGAGAAAATCCGATTCAGGTATAATTTTGGTTTTAGCAAAAATTTATCTCAACCTTAAATCCTTCCTGCGTCGCCTTAAAAACCCGATAGGTAAAATCCAAAACGGCCGGTAACAGGTAAAATGAGCGCTTGATGGTATCCTCATCCAGGTCACCATAATATTTGCTTTTGTACTTTGAAAGCTTCACCACCTCAGCAGTTCTGAATAGCCCGATGTTGATGCCCGAAGTGATGTCCCGCTTGTATTCGGCCAGCTCATCCTTTTTCTCCTGGTATTTGTTTGGAAAGTGTTCCTGCAGCGCCAGTACCCAGGCCACTGCATGAAGAAAAGCCTCCTTTGCAGTTGCGGCATCAACAATTGCCACTTCGCCGTTTCCTGACATACCACCATCAAGCAGGGATGCCTTGTAAAGGGAATATACATTGAATCCCGTTCTTGCCATAGCACGGATGGTACGGAAGTTTGAACCTCCGGTGAGGAGGATTTCTTCGTTGTTGATGGTGGTGGAGATGTAGTGGGACATGGTATATTTTTAAACTGTTACTAATGTATTAGTTTGATGGAATTGTATTATTTGGACAACAGAAATTCCTTTGCCAGAAACAAAATCAAAAAAACCATCACCACCGCCGCCGCCGCTCCCGTATAAAAGGCCCCTGTCATGCCTGCAACAACATAGGCCATACCTGCCAGGACGGGACCAAGGGTTTGGCCGATTCGCAGCACCATCCCGTTCACCGACATAAATGCAGCCCTGTATTGCATGGGCGCGCTGCCCGCCAAAAGCGTGTGAACACCCGGAATATTGATCCCCATGGCCATCCCGAAAATAGCGGCAGGTATAAGCATCAACCATTTCAATCCGATAACAGGTATGATTATCATACTTAGGAAGTACAGTGCATTGGCGAAGATCAACAGTACCTTAAAGTTAAACCGCGCTGACAACCGGCCCAGGTAAGGTGATGTGACAGCGGTGGCAATGGAACCAAATGATAAAATAATTCCGATCTGGTAAGGCTCGGCGCCAAACTTATCGTTTAGCAGTAAAGGAAGATAGGTGAGGTATGATCCGTATAAAATGATAAATGTAAAAATACTGATCAGGAAAAGGGCGATCACATTCCTGTTGACCAGGTACTGCGATACGCCTTTCAGGTATTTGAAAAAAGGTTGCCCGACCGGAAGTATGGGATTTTTCAGTGAAAATATAACCCAGAGTCCGACGGGTATAGCCAGCACCGGGAAAAAGAAGGGATAATACCATCCAAACATGGCCACGGCACCTCCCACTGCCGGATAAGCCGCCGTACCAATACTCAGCACACTGGCATTCGCTCCCATGGCAGCAGCACGTTGTCTTCCCTGGTAAAAGTCCCCGATCAGGGTCACATTAATGGCTCCAAGGCTTGCAGCCCCTATTCCCTGGAAAAAACGGAATACAAGTAGCAGGTCGAAGTCGCGGGTGAATCCGCAGGCAACCCCCGCCAGTGCGAAAAGGAAGAGGGAAGGAATGAGAATCGTTTTCCTTCCAAAACGGTCAGCCAGCACACCCAGAACCGGGTTGAGAAAAATGCCGGGTAGTGTGAAAATGGTTATCAGCAAACCAATCTGCTGGTTATCGATACCAAGTGCTTCCTTAATTTTCGGGAATGCCGGTGTGATGGATGCTACTCCCATGACTGCCATCAGCGTAATGCCGAATATTATATGCAGGTGGGAATGCTGTAAAATGCCCTTAACCGGACCTTTGTTTTCTTTTTCAGAATTTGGCAAAGTATAAATTTTTTAGCACTTGGGTTCCTAATCCCTGACACAGCGGATGCTAAAGCCTTGATTTCTACCATAAGCCTGGCTGGATACGCCACCGGAACTAAAAGCCAGGTAGCGGGCCTCTCCACTCAAATGGAAGTTGGATGTTGAAGTCCACCAATAACTATTTTGCCCAATCTTTTCGAAACCTCCGTCACTCCTGCGGTAGCCGCCGGGAAGTGCTGAAAAGCCATGGTCATCGGTTCCATAATTGGTACTGTTTTCGTTCCAACGGGGATGTTCGCTTGTGCTGCAATCTTCGCCCAGTGGTGAATTGATTTGCCTGCATGATTTCAATTGATTCCCATACGGAGATCCGGTGCCTCCAAGATGGGTGGTCAGCGTTGCCCAGTCCTCAACTGTTGGTGTATGCCATCCCAGAGGACAAACCTCCCTTGAACTATATAATACTTCCCAGTTATACAATGCGCCATACTTGTCCTTCCAACTGGTATCATTATTATACCAGCAATATGCACCTGACAGGTTATTTGACCATTGTGTATTATCCGTCAGATGCGCAATGGCTCCGCCGTTATTGAAGCGGGTGGTTTTCAGGTTTTCTCTGGTCCAGCATTGGGTCCCGATTTTAACAGTGGAATAGGTATTTCCGTCAATATCTGTCAACGGGGTGCCACAGGGTGGGGAAATTGTGCCTGATCCAAACGCCATTTCTTTCCAGGCATTTTCGCTGGCAACGTAAACGAAAAATTTGTTACTCGTCGAATTAAACACAAATAATCCATTGGCCGGATTTTGGATTTGTCCAATCTCAGCCTCCGTCAATCTGGGAATTAATAATCCTCTTTCGGTACTCTGCACATCCAGTGCTGCAGAGCTGTCAGGAGGGGATCCATCTGTGTTGATGGCAACCTGGGATTTTAAACTTATGGTTATAACCGTAAAGATTGAAATAATAATCAAAGCATTTTTTTTCATAATGAATAGTTTTAGTTTAAAAAAATGATCAAATTGTTATTAATCGGAAATATTAAAGTGGTAACCAGTGTTGATTTAACCATCAATTTAACCTGGCAGAGTCGCCCCCCGATATCTATCGGGACTGACAGAGTTAAATTACCAATTTCCCATTTTTAATATTAACGTCCAGCGCATACTATTGAGATAAGGTGCACCCTGCAACATTATGTATACAAATACCGCTTAATATTCCGCTTGGGCGTCTTCACAAACTCCTCATCTACAATCTCCACATCCGATATTTTCTCGTAAGGGGGCAACTCCTTGTTCAGATGCTTCATTGTTTCTTTCATCTTCCTCCCGATATCCTCAAAATCCAGATGGCCAAACTCCATAGCCTCCCTGTCCGGATAAATCATCGCTATGAGTTTGTTCTGATGAATCTTTACCACACACTCCTGCACACAGGGCATATTCGATATCCGGGCTTCCAGCTCTTCCGGATATATATTCTGGCCCGAAGGACCAAGGATCATATTCTTACTCCTGCCTTTGATATAAAGATACCCATCATCATCCAGATAACCAAGGTCACCGGTTTTAAGCCAGCCGTCCTTTGTAATAGCTTCCTGTGTGGCGTCTTTATTTTTGTAATAACCCAGCATCAGGTTTTCGCCTTTCACGTATATTTCTCCTGTTTCATGCTGCTTATCTTCCTTCACAATTTTTATCTCCATCCTGTCAACTGTTTTTCCTGCCGACCGGTATCGCGCTTTATCCCATGCTTCATAGGTAATCAGCGGCCCACATTCAGTCATGCCGTAACCTATTGTAAACCTGAATCCAATCTTTCTGAAAAATTGTTCAACCTCCTCACTCAAAGGCGCGCCTCCAATTACAATCTCCTGAAAACGCTCACCGAAAGTAGCTGTGAGTTTTTTAACCACTTTCTGTTGAATGATACCGGACAGGACCGGTGTTTTTAAAAGGACTTTCATCAGAGGCTTCTCAAGGGTCGGCAAAATTCTTTTTTTGTAAATTTTTTCGATCACCAGCGGTACGGATAAGATCAGGTGTGGACGAATCTCACCAAAGGCTTTGGTAACAATTTGAGGTGATGGGATACGTGTTAAAAACGAGATATGGCATCCCATAGTAAGTGGGAAGAGAAATTCGAACAGTAGCCCAAACGCATGGGCCAGCGGAAGGAATGAAACTATTTTGTCGCCCGGATTCAAAGGCATGTGCTCCTGGGCGAAAATGATGTTGGAAAGGATGCTGCGACGTGGCAGCATGACGCCTTTGGTGAAGCCGGATGTGCCACTGGTATAGGAGATCAGGCACAATGATTCACGGTCGAAGGCCTTAAAAACAACATCACCCTTCTCAATTTCGGACGGGAAGAACAGACCATGAATCTTCCCAACAGCCTTTTCTAACTTGCCTTGTTTGTCGAAAAGAATGCCATAATCCGACACTTTGAGAATACCGGTTAATTCGGTCATATGTTCGGGATCGATACGTTCGAACAAAGCATCGGAGACAATAAGCAATTTCGAATCGGAATGATTTACAATGTGGTGGATGTTATCCGTCGAAAAATCCGGAAGAATAGGAACCACTACTGCACCGTAGGTTAATATACCCAGAAATGTAGCGCTCCACATGGATGAATTGCTTCCCAGCAGGGCGATCTTGTCACCATGCCCGATTTTTAATTCTTCAAAAAGTTTATGCAGGTATAAAATTTTTCCGGCCACTGTTTTGTAACTCATTGTTCCTCCCTGAAAATCAGAAAAGGCATCTGAATCCCAGTTTTCAATCAATGCTTTTGCAAAGAGTTGGTTCAGGTTATCGTTTTTATTTTTCATATTCAAATTGTTTCCTGCAAGTTTACGAAAAATTGTTAGTTTTGAGATACGAAACATAAAATTGTCATAAAAAAGATTTACCAAATGCAACGTTATGTAGAACTATTGGTTGAGGATTTGAGAAAATCTGCTGCGGGAGCACCCGTTGATAACGATATTATAACGCCTGAAAATGAGGATGAAGCTTTTCAGAATCACATCGATGATGTGGAAAGATATCTGCATGGCCCGCAACAGCCGCTCTCCGGGATTGTCGGAATACCAGTTTCTGCACTGCCACCACCGGAAAAATTAAATGAGGGGCAAATAAAGATCATTGTACCGGAATTGATCAGGATGTTAAATGCATGGAATTTTGATCCGGATTTTCCTGATAACTTACCATACCTTCTGCAATATAAATCCCTGAGGGATACCTGGGATACGAAATTTGTTTATATGCCCTCTGGCACAACGCATATCGAATTTTGCGACTATGATGAAAATAATTGTCCTTTTCAGGGCTACTGCAAACTGTGTTTGGAAGTTGGTGCCGAAATATTTCCTGACGATGAAACCGGCATGGAGGCAGAAGATGCTTTATCCCCGAATCAAAATATTCATGATCATTTTGATCACCTGACAAAAGCGGAAATCCACGATGCTATCGAAGATATCGATCCTGAAGGGTTTATCCCGGGTATTCACAATTATTGCGACCGCTGGTGCGAAAGATGTGATTTTACAGATAGATGCCGGGTTTTTGAAATGGAAAAGGATTTCGAGCGAATGTTTGAATCAGGAGATTCCAATGCGTTGGAAAATGAATTGCCTCAAATTGAGGATGAAATCGATGATATTCCTCCCATTGAATTCGACATGGATAAGGCAGATTTAGCAGAGGAGGACGATGACTTTTTCTCGGCTCAAAGCAAGGCTGAACGTCATCCGCTTGTTATACTGGCAGATAAATACTCCTGGAATGCCCATGACTGGCTCAAGGAGCAGCATAAAGTTATGGAGGAAAATTTTACCCGGCGACTGGCACAGGGATTTACCGACAATATTCTGGAATGTATAAATATCGTTGGCTGGTATCATTTCTTTATTTATACCAAATTGCAAAGGGCTACCAATGGTTTTTTTGAGATGGATGAGTTTGAGGATGCCGGTTATGATATGAATGGATCAGCCAAAGTTGCCCTGATCGCCATCGACCGGTCATTGGAGGCATATTTGCAGTTACGGATATTTTTAAAAGACCAGCTTCCTAAAATCAGTGAATTTCAAAAACAACTGGAAAAATTGAGGTACCAGGCAGAGGAGCTGTTTCCGGAAGCAAGGGCATTTATCAGGCCTGGGCTGGATGAGATTTAGGGGGTTGTAGGATGGAATGATGGAATGATGGAACGATGGAATGATTGAATGATTGAATGATGGATTGGTTGGATATATGCCATAGTTAGGCGTAATTAACCTGAAAATTAAGGTATTAACTTTGACAAGCATAGAAAAAATATTAAAAGAGAATTAAATGACAGATATCCAAACAAAAAAACAGCTACCTAAAATATTCAGTATCTTCAAAAAGATATTTCAAATTATCCTCTATATACCGATTCAAATAATC
>JABMQA010000514.1 GCA_013203545.1 Bacteroidota bacterium | reverse complement strand
TTGACAAAACAAAGATAATTAACGTAACAACAAATCTAAAAAAGTGGTAAAAAAAACAGCCTCCTTTTTGTCCACTTGAACATAATTACTCAAAACCAGCCTCCTTTTTGTCCATTATACCAGCAATAACAATTCAATTGATGTTTAGTGCTTTATATGGCCAGAAATTTGAATTAAGCGTAAATTCAGGTTTAAGTCTCACCTATATCCCTGATTTTACAAGTTACATAGCAATTGCAAATGACGGCTTGATTATTCCTGGATTTATTAATATTGCAAATAGTAAAACTCCAATTCTGTTTTGTGAAGCACCTTCGGAGGTCACAATAAAACCAACATTCTTTGCTGACATGGAACTTCGGTATAAAATTACCAATAGAGTAAGTCTAACATTCTCTGCAGGTTATAGCCAATTGAAGTATGACTATGATACATATATAAATACGGAAGGTACACCACAGGTAAAATTAAGTGATATTTCATCAGACTATGGGAATACTATCCACTATTATATCAATCTTAAACCATTGAATGTAACAATGGGATTCTTGGAAAATAAATTGACAATTCAAGGTGGTGCAACTTTGAATTTTCAAATCAAAAGCGAATATTCAAATGTTTTAATAATCTATTCCCAGGAGTTGGTTGGAGATGAAATTGTGTATGACACTGAAAGGGTCTATTTTAACTTTCATGGTAATCCGAGTAAATTCCTTTACGGTATTCACATGCGAGCTGAATATGATATTGCAAAAGTTCTCTCCTTATTCATTTCTGGTCAATATTTTTTCAAATCAATTTATCATAGCGATTCAAAAAGTTCCCAAATCAATAAAATGTATATTCCTTTTCTGTTACAGGCTGGATTTGGTTTTAAACTTTGGAAATTTTGAAATCCTTTATCTTTATAAGCTTTTCATCTTCATGGCTGATTTACCCAAGCTCAAAACTCGTTATACCAAATATTTGATGTAAGGGCAGGTCAGGAAATTCTTTGGAATACATTCTGGCGGTTCCGAAAACCATTTTCATGTTATATTGGCTTGCCAACTCCATTGCGCCTGCATTGCATTCGGGTACGTCAAAGTAAACCAGTTCATCGCCGGCCTCACAAAGCATTGCTTTAAGCAGTTCTCCCGCTATGTTTTGATCCACGGCAAACAGCGGCCCGATTTTATATCCAACCCTGCATTTTCTAATACAACCGAAACCCTGAAGTTTGTTGTTGTTTGAGAAGGTAAAACATTTCGTTAGGGGTTGATCGATCCAGGATGAGATGAATGCCGTTCTTGAAGCAGGAAAATGCAATCCGTCAAAGGCAATCAGTTCATCTGTTGCTTTTTCAATGATAGATATTTTTTTTGAATAGTCCTGAACGAAAGCCTTTGTTTCGAAGCGGATATTCCGGTAGGCAAATTTAAAACCAAGCCGGGCATAGGCTTCCTGTTTGTCGAACACACCGTCGATACCGATATTCCGGTTTCCAAGATACTTAAGGCCATGCAGGGCAATTTGTGCACCATAGATTTGTTCCCTGAATTCGGGTTTGACGATATAAAAACCAATAAATCCAAAACCATCATTGTATGCCACTGCCGAGCAAATGCAAATGGCCTCTCCATCCAGTTCACCAACAAAATAGCCATTGGGGTCGGCCTTATCGAAAGGTTCCGCATCATACAGGCCGGGATTCCAACCCTCCTCAGCAGCCCAATCCAGTGCGAGTTTGAGTTCAGATGCTTTTAGGTTTCGTATTTTAAACACTTTGTCTTTATTCATGATTTCATTTCAGCATCGTTTCAATCCGCTCTTCTTCCAGCGTGTACATTTCCCGCATCAGGTTTACTGTCAGGCACGAATGAACCGGAAGAATGCCGACAAAGTCACCGATATTCAGCGCATCGAAATATTCGGAGGTGGTCCGGATGATCCCATGCTCCTGCGACAGTGATTTAACATAGGTATTTCTGAAGGGTACTGACCACCCGTTTTTTTTCAAGCCAACCACTTCGCCATAAATCCCAATTCCGGCTTCGTTTACCACGTAATCTTTAGAGAGGTGAACGCCACCACCATATACGACCAGTTCATTGCGTTGTTTGTGTTTCGCCACCACCGGGCAGGCAAGCGCTACCGCAATGTCATCATAACCACAGGCGCCCAGTTTTTGTTGCATAACATCATAAAACACAAAATTTCCAGGCCGGATCTCATCAACATTCTCAAAATTCTCCGTCAGGCTCATGGATGGTGTGTCCCCAATGGAAAGCAAGGAAGGGATTCTGTTTTTTTCGAGCATGGCCTTAACATCCTGCAGGCGAAGCAGGCTTTCGTTGTGAATTTTGTGGATCTGATCGGGATGTGTGGTTTTGTAGGTGTGACCATTGTGAACCAATAGTCCGGAGAATTCGAGGTTTTTTGAATCGATGATTTGCCTTGCAAGGCAAAGGATTTTTTGATGATCGTTCACCGAAACGCCCGTTCTTCCATAACCTGCATCTACCTTGATAAATGCCCCACATTCGTTATGAAGTCCTGTTTGCAATATTTCCATTGTCCCGGCATCCTCGATGATAAGGTTTAACCGGATCTTTCCTGCTAATTTATCGATCTCAATGATTTCAGCCGGGTTGACCGGAAAAGCAATCGTAATATCATCCCATTGATGACTGGCAAAATAGTTGGCCATGAATACGGATGAAACGGTTATGGATGACACACCCATATCCCTGAACCACTCCCCAACCTTTGCCGATTGGTGGGTCTTAAAATGCGGTCTGAATGTTACTCCTGCCTTGTGGGCTTTAGCCCACATCCTTTCTATATTTTTCTGGCAGGTATCTTTGTTTAGCAATAATGTGGGTCGTTTCAGTTCCATACTGACAATAATTTCAGGCAAAGTTATACAATTGAACGGGAATGATTTGCAGATTAGCTGTATTTTTGTAAAAACCTATGCAATGAAAAGCCTGCTAAAATACACGACTTATTTACTTCTTCTAATGATGTTTTTTTCGTGCAAAACGAAACATGGCGAAATCATCACCGGGCGGATTACCTACGATGTGGGTATAAAAAACACCGATCCTGATGCAGATTGGTGGAGCAACAACCTGCCCGGCCCTGAACGGGAAAAGTTCACTGAGGACTTATTCGATAGAGTACGATCGGGGAAACAACGCGCTTATAAATTTAATGGTGACGTTATGTCGGTTCAGGAAATCACTGAAATTATAATCTCTGAAACAAAAATTTCTTTGCAGCGGCCCGACCCTCCTTACGCTTTTTACGATACCATTGTTACACAGGAGCTTGATTTGCGTGATGTAACAAGGATCAGGTTTATCGAAGAATGGTATAACAACAATGGCGTGATCAGCAAAAAGGTGATGGGCATGGCACCCGTTGTGGAGAACTATGGGCCGGATGGAAAGTTTCGTGGATATGAGGCGCTGTTTTGGGTTTTTAATGATGATGAGGTGCCGGAGTTTATAAGGAAGCAGTGAGGGGGAGGGTGGAGTTTGGAGTTTGGGAGGTGGAAGCCTGAGCGATCCCGATTGCTATCAGCGATTTTCTAACGTTTATTGATTTTTGTCCAAATATTTTTAATTAGTTGTTATACAATAAGATGCAAATAATGAATCTATATTTAATTATGGCGGTGTTTTTAATCTTTGTGA
>JABMQA010000513.1 GCA_013203545.1 Bacteroidota bacterium | reverse complement strand
TCTTAAAAGTGCTTTGCGTTTATTAGAAGCTGTCTAAAAATGATATTTAAATTTGATTAGCCCCGTCCATTTTTAGACAGGTTCTTTAAGATTTACTGCCTTTGTGGCATTCTCTATATTTTTTAATCGTGGAACCACTTCAATAATTGATATTAAATTTATGTCGAATCAACCAAAGATAATAATATCAACCGCCTACCTGCCATCCATCCAGTACTTCAGCTACCTGATGGCCGCTGACGAGGTGTGGATCGAACAGTACGAAACCTATCCCAAACAAACCTTCAGGAACAGGTGCGAAATTTATTCGGCAAACGGCAAACTTGCACTCACCATCCCCGTGGTAAAAGTTGATGGCAACCACACGAAAACCAGGGACATCATCATTTCGAACCATCAGAACTGGCAAACCATGCATTGGCGGGCCATAGATGCTGCCTATGCAAACTCGCCCTTTTTTCTTTACTATAAAGATGATCTTGAACCCTTTTTTCACAGACCCTACAAAAACCTCCTGGATATGAACCATCAGCTTTTAATTGCATTGCTTGAAATTCTTCATATCAAAAAAACAATCCCCTACACTACTGAATTTGTTAAATCACCTGTGGGAGTGCTTGATCTGCGAAATGAAATTTCACCAAAGGTAAAGACCAAATACGTATTCAAACCTTATTACCAGGTATTCGAAGAAAAATTCGGTTTCATTCCGGGTCTGAGTATGCTTGATCTGTTGTTTAATGTGGGGGATGAGGCGGTGGATTATCTGGTCTGATGAGGAAGATATGTAGAATCGTGGAATCCTTCCTACCCCGTTTGGGGAAAAGGGAAAGCTTTAGGATTTAAATCCCTGACCGTAAGGAAGGGATGGAAACCATAGCCGTCAAGCTAAGAGAGTATATTGTTGATTACATGGGTTTAATATTTCTATAAACTTCCCCGAAAATATACATCATTCAGTAGCTATCAAGTTTTCAGACCCGGGTTGGAACTCAAATAGAATTATTAATATGGGTCGAATAGATTTCTTAGCTTGACGGCTATGGGATGGAAACCCCGAATTGGAAACCTCTTAGTATCTATCCATGGCCGAAATCCTGCACCGGCCTACTTCGCGGTTAAACAAGGTTTATATCCCTTATCGTTCATTTTGTTAACAACTTTAGCAAATTTTCCTTTGGCAATTGTTTTTTTTGCACCTTTGTAAAAGGTAACCCCGATACGGATTAATATAAACAAAATGAAATTTCATTTAGTTAGCTCCGATGTATTATCTTCTATTCTATATTCAATTATCGTCATTTCATTAACCAGATATTTACCTGCCCAAAAGGAAACAGCCAATTTAATCAAGAAGAAAAAAAAGAGAAATCTGATCTTAAAAATTATGGTGGCCTCGTTTGCCACCATGGTGAGGTCAATTTAACACTTGTAATATGAACAAAACCGGTATCGTACTTTTTCTATATTCAAGGACAAGTTTTTTTAATCTGTCAAAGGTTTTATTTTAATATTTATTTAATATGATTATTAACCCAAAAATTGAGAAAAATGAAAACACTTCAATTATTACAACATTCAGTAACTAACTCTTTAAAGGGAATTTTAATTTCGGTTCTCCTTTTCACATTGGTGCAAAATGCAAGTTCGCAAATCCCGGATTCCGATCTTTCAAAATTTGAACCGGCATATAACAAATCTCCGGAATTGGATTATGATTGTGTCTATCCGCCGGTGTGGAATACCGTTATAAATACTGGTGCATTTGCGAATCCGCACCTGATGGTGATCAATGATATTGGAAGGATTATGATAAACGGGACAGGCGTTAACGAATGTGATTACATCGGAGCTTTCTACACGGATAACAACGGGGAATTAAAATGTGCAGGAGCTGATTATTTTCAAAACAACGGGATAATTTTTGCCATATTTGGTGATATTCCTTCTACCCCGGAAAAGGAAGGTTTTGGTTATAGCGATACCATTGTTTTTAAATTATTTTCCTGGTCGTGCGCCGGAGGTAAAACCATCGATGTATCAACCGTTGAAATTAGTGAAGGTTGGCTTCACTGGTATCCTCTTGGATTTACTATTATAAACAATATCAATTGCCAAACTGCTTTTGAATGCCAGTTTTCGGATATTGAACAGGGCATGGAAACCTCACCAGACACCTCCTCCGATAATTGGTATCATTTTACATGTCCGGTAAACCATCTTTCGGTGCAGGACTTTTATGACCAAACAGGTGGCAGGTTGAAAATGATTAAAGAGAAATATGGCAGCAAGGTTTTCTGGCCCGAAAAGGGGATATTCACCCTTGAGGAATTGGAATCCGGTAAGGTGTATCTATTAAAATTTGAATAATGAAGGCTTTTGGACAATATTCATCAATTCATTAACCTGGTTTTTACCGGCCACAAGGGAAGAAGCTGCTGATACCGCAAAACATCAACGCAGCCCTTCCCCGAAACCGGTAAAGCCGCAAAATTAAACAAACATGTTAAAGAAAAGTTTTTTTGTAGCAGTAATTGTGGCATTGTTTGCCACTATGGGCAACCTTTATGCCCAGGAAAAGTACGCCATCATAATCGGCGGCAACATGGATCCCGATGCCCAGTACATTCCCACGTCCCAGCAATGGAACAGTGGCAATGGTGCAGGGCAATACGGCTTCGACGAGTTCTGGAACGATACCTACCTGATGTGGGAAATGTGTGTAATCGACAAGGATTACACCGATGCCAACGTGCACGTTTTGTTTGGTGATAGTACTGATTTTACTTTTTCTGGTCAGGATGACCGCTACAAGGGAATTAATCATGGTAATGAATATGAAGTCGTAACCGACGACAGTTCCACCTACTATGCCATTTCTACAAC
>JABMQA010000512.1 GCA_013203545.1 Bacteroidota bacterium | reverse complement strand
ATATATTCAATGCAATTCTGCTCCGTTTTAAACATTTCTTCAAATTCCATTTGATCTCCTGGATAATTCATCCCATAAAAGTAATATTTTACGGGAGAAGATTACATACCCCATTTAATGATAAAGTTAATAACTTCGTATTACTCTATTTTACAGTACTTTATTTAAAGATAACTTTTCCAATATTGTGAAATTGTCACACAAATCACCCATCCCTTGACTACTTAACTGTATGCCTTTTTAGGTTAGAACCCGAAGGTTTTCAATTTCAGCCAATGGTATTTCCAACCTTTTATTAATGTTGTTATACATTGTTATACAATTATTTAACACGTATTTCACCACAACCTGCTTAAGTGAAAATGCGGTTGAAATGAATGATAATGCTGCAAGAAGTCATGTTTTTCTCATCTACAAATGGTATTGTTTCAGAATAGAAACAAATTTCCATAATTCGGAGGTTTTCAACACCACCAAAACACATAATGTATTCATTATGAAATTACTTCGATTTTGGCACGATATTTCGAAAAGGGCAATCAATTATTTTTTATTATTAATCCAGCAAAAAGAAATTATTTATTAACAAAAGTAAAATTAGAGATTATGAAAAAGTTAGCAATTATCTTAGTGGGTTTATTCCTGATGACAATCGCAGTAGAAAGTGTACAAGGTCAAGCAACCAGTGCTTCTGCTACATCTAATGCAACAGCAACAATTATAACTCCAATTGCCCTGACAAATACGCAGCCTCTGGCATTTGGTAACATTGCTGCAAGTACAACCGCCGGTACAGTTACCATTGCAACCGCCGGCACCAGGTCCTCCCTCGGTGGGGTTACACCATCAGCGATTGGGGTATTTAACAATGCTATCTTTACTGTTGAAGGTCAGGGTGATGCCACATATGCTATTGCGCTTCCGGCTTCGACTACCATTAGCAATGGAACTGAAACAATGACTGTTGATAACTTTATTTCAGATCCAAGTAGCACAGGTTTGCTAAGCTCATTGGGAGCACAGACAATGAATGTAGGTGCTACATTAAATGTTGGTATTAGCCAGGCAGTTGGAAACTACACAGGTACATACTCTGTGACTGTTTCATACAATTAATGAAACTTTTTTTTGAGGAAAGGCAAATGAAGCAATCATTTGCCTTTTTTTTATTTTATTCGATTCTATTGGACTATGATTCTAAATTGTTTTCGGAAATGTATCTCTTCCTTATTTCCAAACTCCTGGTATTCCAAATTTACCTTCATTCTTTTCCTGTATTCTTGTTAGTGTTTTGTTGATAAGTCAACAAACCTGGCACAAACAATATTGAAAAAATGTTTGTAGTTTTGAGCAATCATCAATATGAATTTTATCATGTCAAAACCATTAAACCTGGCAACTGCTTGCAAAAGCAGCGCTGCAATTAACATAAGGGTTCTACTGTGTACAATATTTATTACGCTGGTTGCTTTGCCGTTTCAGTCGGTTGCACAGGGTAATTTATTGATCACACCACGAAGGGTAGTATTTGAAGGAAATAAAAGAAATCAGGAGATCAATCTTGCCAACACCGGTCAGGATACGGCTGTATACTCAATATCATTTGTTCAATACCGCATGACCGAGGATGGGAGTTTTGAGCAAATTGAGGAGCCTGATCCCGGGCAACTCTTCGCAGACCAGTATATACGTTACTTCCCACGGACGGTTACCCTTCCTCCAAACGAATCGCAGGTAATACGGATGCAGTTGCGAAGATCGGCCGATATGACAGATGGGGAATACCGGTCGCACATGTATTTTAGGGCTGTGCCTAATGAGCGCCCATTAGGTGAGGATCCTGGTTTTGAAGATACTACTGCTATTGGGATCAGGTTGACACCAATTTTCGGAATTACAATCCCGGTAATAATATGCATTGGGGAATTAGATGCCGGTGTATCGCTCAGCGATATTAACCTGGTGACAAGCGATGATGGAAAACCTGTATTCAGCATAACTATTAACCGAATTGGAGATAAGTCGGTATATGGTGATTTGACAGTTGATTATGTTTCCCCCGGAGGGAGATCTACTGAGGTGGGCATTGTCCGGGGGATTGCAGTTTATACACCAATACCTTTAAGGCGATTTTCGATGGAATTGCAGCAGTTTGATGATTTGGATTTTACCCGTGGAAAGCTGGTTGTTAAGTATAGAAATCAAAGTGATACAAATTCAGAATTATTTGCCGAAACGGAATATTTGCTCAACTAGGTGAAATGGTGTTGTCATATCAGATTATTAGCTAATCAGAAATACATTGTTAATGTGATATATTTATGTAGGGCCGCAGGCTACTTGATGGTAATTAGTGCCAGCAAGAAAACGCGAATCGCATTATTTATCAACACATTGCGGTTGAAAACTTCTTTGAATATAGTTGCCTATTTGAATGGTTGAAACAGTTATTT
>JABMQA010000511.1 GCA_013203545.1 Bacteroidota bacterium | reverse complement strand
TTACGGATAGCCAGCCCACACTTTCACTAACTGTCCAGCCGGTGTTTGAATTTACATCGAAAGTGGTGGAACCGGCGATGGCTGTTACGTCACGGTTTGCCGGATCGACGGAAAGTTCGGGATCGGCGCCGGCCTGGGAAACTGTGACAATCACATCCGGTACATCGGCTGCTGAGATAGTGATGCTTCCCACGCGTCCGGTTATGGAGGTGTTTTCGTTGTAGTTAACTGTCAGTGTGCCGTTGTAGCTTCCACTCATGGGGGCTACAGTGAACCAGCTTACACTTTCACTGACTGTCCACGAAGTATTGGAAGTGATGCCAAAGGTGGTTGTTCCGGCAGCGGCTGATACATCACGGTTGGCTGGAGTAACAGCCAGTTCAGGAGTGGCGCCGGCCTGGTTTACAGTAACCACAACATCGGGGACATCATCGCCGGAGAGTGTAACTGTTCCTGATCTTGGTGTCAGTAAAAGATTTTCATCGTAAGTAACTGTGATGGAGAGATCATTGCTTCCACTCATCGGATTCACCGAAAACCAAGCTGTAGTTTCACTTACTGTCCAATCAATATTTGAGGAAACGTTAAAGGTTGTCGTTCCTGAAGAAGCAGTTACATTTCTCACTGACGGTGCTACCGTAAGCTCCGGTGTAAACCAATCGATCCTGTTGTATGGGTCATTTTCGTGGGCTGATCCTGCAAAATTTCCTGAATAATTAGTCAGGGTAACATGGCCATCATCGTTGGTTTTTGTGATATTGTAATTAGACCCTTTGGCTGAAGATTGAAATTCTGCCCCATCCATAATAAATGATTCATCACTGTTAATGGTCAATAAGGCACCACCTTCCTGACCTTCCCTGAAAATACAGTTGTTAAAACACTGAACGCCCACATATACATCTTCATCAAGGAATAACCCATTGGCTGACATACGTTCGAAGACGGTATATCTCGGGTTGATGAAACCACCGTTTTCCACTGTAAAATGGTAGTGATCGCCGGCACCTTCAGCAGTGATCAGATTCATATCACCCTCATCCCCATAGGTACCAAAACCTCCATTCCATTTTACATTGAAGGATGAGTTATTGCCCAGTTTAATTGTTGATCCACTATTTAGTTCCAGATTCCCGAAACTGTTAATTTCCAGATCACCCAGACAAGTAATTTCCTGCGCATGGTCGATAAACCAACCTGCGTCTATCATCAGATCGCCATGTAGAACAAGATCGCTTAGCAGAAATATATTCCCACCATTGATCTTCAGCGCGTTAAAATACCCTTCGTAACATTCCACATTCACTCCGTGGCCGGTCATCTCAAACAGGCCCCCATTGCACTGGAATCCGGGATTGTCATTATCGAAAAAGCTGTTGGTCCTGATGTGTCCGCCTGTAACATTCATCGTGAGGCTTTCGTTGTTAAGAATGATCAGGCTCATGTCGATAATGTCCATCATACCATCCGACATATTAAATACCAACTCATCCGAATTTGTCCAATAAAAATATGAATTTCCACCCCTGATGTTAAAAGTCCCACCAGTAATGTTGAATTCGCCGCACAGGAAGATTGCACTAGAAGCGTCCTGGGTGAAGTCGATCAGGCCACCATAAAGGTTGGTGGTGCCATTTATTTTGATGTCGGCCAGATCCTGGGCAGTGAACGAACCTCCGTCAGCGGTCAGCGTTCCGGAAGTCCAGTCATAACTCTGGCAGGTGACTTCCGAGCTTGCCGGGATGATTAACTGGCCGGAGGGTTTAGCCAATTCCACAGTTCCAAATGTGGCATCGTCGTAATTGTTGAGGCTTTGGTCGCCGGTTCCCACAAAGGCAATTGTTTGATCAGCCGAAATACTATCATTCACCCCATTTTCGAGGGTACAGTTGCCAAAAATATTGATTCTTCCTTTCTCATTAAATTCCAGCGAGGATCCGGCTTCCCACATGATTAAATCAGTGGCATCATTCCCGGCGTTTAACACATCAGTAGCATCAACCATCCGCAGGCCTCCCGAGATGGTGGTATTTCCATTTACCGTTGCTGAATATCCATCAAACCACAGTCCTCCCACCGGAATATCAAGGTTATGTGTGATTAGTAAATCATTGTAAAGGTACCCTCCTCCACCAAAAATCCCTGTAGGGTTAATGTTGAGGTTGTACAGATAATTCCCCGCACTGCAATCGATCAAACCATATCCACTATTATTTGTTTGTATTTCCAGGGTTCCGCCTGTTGGTTCAAAAGTACCGGCTGCGTTTGCCCTGAAACCTCCGACTCTGATCATTCCGCCTGAAATGTATGTATTTGCAGATGATTTTATATGCAGGCCATGATCGATTTGAAATAACCCATCCGTCATCGACAATGTGCCATAAATATTATTGGCGGAGGTACTGCTGTTTTCCACGATAAACTCCCCACCATCTATAATCAGTTCACCTGTAGAGGAAATTTCAAACTCCCCGTCCACATAGCCG
>JABMQA010000510.1 GCA_013203545.1 Bacteroidota bacterium | reverse complement strand
CCCCAAATATGGAGGATCACCTTTGGATGTACAATTTCACAATTACTCTATCGGTAATATAAATACTTATGAGTGGGATTTTGAAAATGATGGAATTATTGACTCCTATGAAGAAAATCCTTTATTTACTTATGTTGACACAGGCTTCTTCTCTGTAAGGCTTACAGTTTATGATAATTACGACACTAATTCATTTTTAAAAGAAAACTACATATATGTGGATTTCACTACCCATACAGAAGATATTAATTCTAAAGAATTTCTTTCAGTTATTAATTATCCTAATCCGGTTAATCATTATACAATATTCGAAATTAAAAATTTAGAAAACTGTCCTCAAGAGAAGTTTATTGAAATATTTGACTTGGAAGGAAATCCGGTAAATTCAATTCCCATTAAGAATAAAATGATTTGGAATAGAATGGATTACAATTCCAGACATGTTAAGAATGGAATATATCTGTATAGATTAAGTACACAAAAAGGGAAAGTAAACAAAATTATTCTAATGTAAATCTAAAACCTTATAACAATGAAACAATTTATCTTAATTTCAGCTATAATCTTTTGCATGGTAAATACTTATGGACAGGATTGGGTAGAGTTCACAGCAATTGAATCAACTACTCCTCATTACAACATTATCAAAACAACTGATACAATCATTGAATTTGAAGTAACCATACCGGGCATGTATAGCACCGTAATCGATACCTTTAACCGTGTTGATATAAAAGGTCACTCGAAATTAGACTCAGTTGGTTACCCTGAAGTACCAGTAGTTTCATTTTTGCTGGCAATACCAAAATGCGATAGTGTTTATCTTGATATCGACCAACAAGATTCAACAGAGATTAGCAACATAAATATTTATCCTGCACCAGAACTTGTGCCTGATACAATAGAAGGGGGGGCGGTTGCATTAATAGAGGAGTTTACTTATAATAGAACTGCTTATGAAACCAATGCTTATTTTCCGGGAATTTTAGCAGAAGCAATAGATAAGGGAGCTATACGCGATCAAAATTGTATCAGGGTATTAATGTATCCGATTCAGTTTAACCCGGTTACAAAAACGGTTAATGCCTTTTCAAAATTTAGATTCACACTTACTTTTAAAAACCCGATAGGAGAAATAAATGAAGATGTAGGAATATTCAACGAGATCGTTGGAAATTCTCTTATCAACTATCAGTCAAATGGTTTAAACGCATCTGTTAGCTGTGGAGCTGGCCTGGCCGATACCGGTTCTGTTTATTGGGTAACTGAATTACCAAATCAAAAAATTGATACTGCTTGTGACTATTTGGTCATAACCCATCAAAGTTTTTATACTGATACTATTTCAAGAAATGAAATTGCAAATCTTGCACTACACAGGTCAGCTTTTAACGGATTTGACGTTGCAATTATTACAACAACTTTAATTGAGGATTCTGTTACTCCATCCTATTATGATATTGATGAAAAAATGAAACAACTCATTAAAAACACCTATGAAGATGGCTATGCAAACAATACATACGATGGCAAATTAGCCTACGTAAATCTATTTGGCGATGCTTTTTTTGATGATAGTACAGATTGCGTCCCCACCCATTCCGGAGGTGAAGACGTCTATTTCACCCGGTTAACACAGGTAGACGACACATACGACGATTACCCCGATATCATGCTCGGCCGTTGCAGTGTGGATGATACCACTGAAGTAAAAAACGTGGTGGAGAAGATTATTAACTTTAACCCCTTCGAATATGAATATAGGTATCAATATTTACAATACTGTGATGATGATGAAAGATTCTATGCTCGAACAAATGACTGTTTTACGGAGATTGTGGATTTTTTACCTGGCGATAGTGTTTTTATGATAACTCCTGATGATTTCGATAGTTTATATCCACATCCAAACTGGGTGCACAAAAAGGATTATTCATTGGAAACTGTGCTGGAAGTTTATGAAAAGGAATTGACATTTTTTCACTATATGGGGCATGGATCATATCATGATTTACAAGCCCACAACTTTTATTACAATAGTTTGGGAAGTAATCATATCAATAAACTTCCCTATGGTTTTTTCAATGCATGCCATACCGGAAAATTCCATGAATATGATAATTGTTTGTGTGAAGATTTACTGAACCATGGATCGGACAGGGGAATGATTGGAACTGTTGGTGCTAATAAGCAAGTTTCTTTTTCAGAAGAAAGTAAAATGTATGGCTATAGGTTAATAAATTCTATATTTGTTAATTCTTCTGTGTTAGGTTCTGCCTATTTTGAAACACAATTGAACTCATCGATATCTATTTTCTCAAATACTTTTAACTATTTTGGCGATCCTGCCCTAAACCTGCTTTATGAAAATATTGACAGCCTGAAAGCTGACATAATCATTAGCAACATAACGATTGGAAATTTGGTTGTTAAGCCAACTGACACAATATCAGTTCAAGCAAGTATTAGTAATATTATGGGGGTTGATATTGATGATTCATTCGTTACGGCTTGTTATGCCAAGATGTTTGATGAGGAAGAATATTTGTTAATAAATACTATTGCAAGCGACAGCCTTGATGGGTTTTCACACAAAACTCTAACCTTTGATATACTTCCAAATTCGTTTCCAGAGGGTTATTATAATCTTAAGGTGGTAGTTGATACCAACAACACTGTGGATGAACTTAGTGAAATTAATAATATTGGTTTTGCAGACATGACAATACTTAACATTGATGCAATAAATTCAAGCACTTCACGTACCCCAAATACCAATCCCATAAGTTACAATTTTACTGATTCCACCAATACAGATCAGCTTATTGCCGGAAATCATATTTTTGATTTTGATGGTAACATTGTGCTTAAAAATAACCTCTCATCCGATGGCTATTCCGCTATTGGTACAACAATTATTGATGATCAAAAATTTGTTAACCTGATTGATATTCAAACTTCAGGCGTAAGCTCAATTTCATCCTATACCCTCGATTCTACGTGGACAGAAATGAGTTTGGATTCAACATATTTTGGGCAATCCTCCCTGGGTTTTGTGAACAACTCCGGTGATGACTATATTTTATATAATGATATTCGTCATAAAGATACTGCATGGTTTTACAGTTTAACATGCCTTGATTACAAGTGCAATGAAAGGTGGGTACTGGATGACTTCGCATGGATTTATGATAATTCACCGGAACCCGAATTGGTTCGGATGTACCCCCCGGTTTGTTTCTATGACAATGAAAACAGTAAATATGTTGTCTTAACCGCAACCGAAGGTGGAAAAATCTATATTGTTGAGGAAAATCAATACGGGTCACCGATTATTTTCGATTCAATTAACATACATAACTGTTCGGAAATCAGCAACCCGGTCGTAGTAGCCGATATGGGATTTGATAATGGAAACTTTGCTGCCGTAAGATACAAGCACACTAATAATTCGTATTATCTTGCATTGATCAACCTTTTAACCGGAAATTACGACACCATAAATGTTTCCGGATTAAATTGTAGCGGGCCATTCTTTTACGACCTGAACAGCGATGGTGAAATGGAAGTTGTTATGTCATTCAAATCAACCGGAATTCATTATTTCGACGAACAACTGAATAAATCACAGTTATCTGATGCCGAAATAAGAGGATTTACAGGTTTCTGTGATGCCGATAATGACAATATACCGGATGCAATATATGAAATAGAGGATGATTCACGGTATTACTTAGGGTCTGCTGAAAAAATCCCATACCATTGTCAGTTGGTAAATTCAGCGTATATTTGAACGGATATAAGCAAGGAAAAATGATAAAACAGCGAAAAAAGCGTGCATCTGCGCCCAATT
>JABMQA010000050.1 GCA_013203545.1 Bacteroidota bacterium | reverse complement strand
TTTTCAAGCTCCTCCTCTTGGACTTGAACCAAGGGCCCTCTGATTAACAGTCAGATGCTCTAACCAACTGAGCTAAGGAGGAATGTAATTATCTAATAAGAACTATTGCTTTTTTTAAAAAGCGGTTGCAAAAATAGACATTGTTTCCAAAATACCAATACTTTTGCACAAAAAATTTAAATTTATTCACATTAACATATTAATGGGTCATGGTAAAGGTTTTAGGCATGGGTAACGCACTGGTCGATATTATGATCAGAATTGAGGATGAAAGTATTATAAATGAATTTGATTTGCTGAAAGGGGGTATGAAACTGGTTGATGCCGGTTTCATCACGAAGTTGATGGATTCCTGTTCACATCTCCCTCTGGAGAGAGCGCCCGGCGGTTCGGCCGCCAATACCATCAACGGACTGGCAAATCTCGGTGTGGAAACGGGTTTCATAGGAAAAGTTGCTGATGACGGGTTTGGGAAATTTATGCACGATGATATGCTTATCAACCGGATTAACCCAACACTTTTAAAGGGAGTGGCACCTACAGGGATTGCCGTAGCGCTGGTAACACCGGATTCGGAGCGGACTTTCGCTGTAAACCTGGGATGCGCCATCGAGCTATCTCCCGAGGATATTGTCCCTGAAATGTTCCAGGGCTATGACTATTTCCACATCGAAGGTTACCTTGTTCAAAACCATGACCTTCTCAGGAAATCAGTTATACTGGCAAAACAAAGTGGTGCTAAAATATCCCTTGATCTTGCAAGTTTTGATGTGGTTCAGGAAAACCTTGAATTTCTAAAAGAGATCATTACCGGTTATATCGACATTGTTTTTGCCAATGAGGATGAGGCCAGGGCATTTACAGGACTGGAACCTGAGTTTGCACTCCATGAAATTGCAAAAAACAGCGAGGTGAGCATCGTTAAGATAGGTAAGAAAGGTTCGTTGATCAAGCACATGGGTGAGGCCCACACCATTGGCGTAATCGAAGCCAACAGTATAGATACTACAGGTGCCGGTGATCTGTATGCAGCAGGATTCCTTTATGGCCTTTCGAAAAAATTAGCCATGAAACAATGCGGAGAGATAGGGGCCCTGATGGCCGGGCGGGTCATTGAGGTGCTGGGCGCAAAAATGAACATACCGGTTTGGAAAGAGATCAACGACCGGGTTAGTGCTATTGAGTCAGGCGCATAAGCTTGCCTGGTTGCTTTACTTGTGCTGTGCGGGGTTTTTTGTTAACTTTACCCATATTTTAAAAAAGACACAGATATGGAAAACAGCCTATCCATTAGGGAGCGGTGGCTCGCCAGAAGGTTTGAAGTTGAAAAATCACGGCGCAAACGACAACAGCACCGGGCATATGTCCCAAAATACTGGTTGTTCTTCGATTACCTGATTCATTTGTTTGGGCAGTTCCTCAAACTTGCAGGATACTACAAATCAGGCTTAAAAAATGCGCTTGACATAAAGCTGATAAAGGTAGGACTTCATTTCCCCCACCTGCCGAAAGCATTTGACGGATACACCATCCTCCATATGACCGACCTCCATTTGGACATCCATGACCAATATGAGGATTTAATTATCGAAAAGATAAAGGATCTGTCGGTTGACCTATGTGTTTTGACCGGAGACTACAGGCGGGATACATCAGGTGCGTATGCACAGGTTATGGAACCACTGAAGAAAATCGTTCAATCAATACAGTCGAAAGACGGGGTTTTGGCCGTATTGGGAAATCATGATACCTATCTTATGGAAAAACCCATGGTCGATATGGGTATAAATGTCCTGACAAATGAATCGGTAAACATTCAACGAAAAGGAAAGTCAATTACCATTACAGGTACCGATGATGTACATTACTATTATTCGATCATGGCGGCCGAATGTTTATGGAAACAAACAGATGGTTTTAAGATTGCGCTTGTGCATTCGCCCGAACTTTACGATGTTGCTGCAGGGAACCAGTATTCACTTTATCTGTGTGGCCACACCCACGGTGGTCAGATTTGCCTGCCAAACGGAAAACCACTGATCACACACCTTTCACATGGAAAAGAGTACTTTCAGGGATTATGGAAATATGAGTGTATGACAGGATATACCGGATCGGGTACAGGCACCTCCGGCATTCCGGTACGTTTCAATAGTTTTAGTGAGATCACCCTCTTTACCCTCAAATGTAAATAGGCGTCAATTTCCTAAACATCCCACGGGATCAGCCCGGCAAATAAATAAATTGTGTACATTCGCCCGACAAAAAACACAGGATTTGCTACGAGAAGAGAAATACAATAAGCGAAGGTACCGGGCATCTTACAATACCACAGTTATTAGTATATCGCTGGTTTTGTTTATGCTGGGATTGTTGGGATTGCTGATTTTTCATGCCAAAACACTATCGCACTATATTCGCCAAAACATCGGCGTATCTGTAATCCTTTCAGAAACCGCAGAAGAGCAGCAAATCAAAGATTTCAGGTACAGGCTCGACACTTGCCCCTTTATCCGAAAAACAGTTTATATATCAAAAGAGCAGGCTGCTGAGGAACTCATGGAAGACCTGGGTGAGGATTTTATTAATTTCATCGGTTACAATCCACTCTCCCCATCGTTTGAAGTTTTCCTGAATGCTGAATATACCTTTGATGACAGTTTGAAGGTTGTTGAAAAGAAACTAAACTCCGAAGCGATCGTGAAAGAGGTTTTTTATCAAAAATCACTGATCGAGCTGATCAACACAAACATTACCAAGATCAGCGTTGGGATTCTGAGTTTTAGCTTCCTGCTGTTAATTATTTCAGTGATTTTAATTTACAACACCATCCGGCTTGCCATTTATTCCAAAAGATTACTTATCAAAAGCATGTTGCTGGTTGGTGCCACACAAAATTTCATCAGGAAACCTTTCATCATGAATGGACTTTACCAGGGGCTGCTCAGTGGCGCGCTTGCCATTGCTTTGCTGGGTATTATCCTGTATATTTCACAGTTGCGAATTCCTGAATTGACTTTGCTGCAGGATCAGTTTTATCTTGCCATTTTATTTGCGGGTGTTGTAATTTTTGGCGTGGTAATAAGCTGGTTATCCAATTATTTTGCTGTTAAAAAATATTTGCGTGTCGATTCGGATGATTTATATTAATACCTTTGCATTTTAAATTAAAGAAAACCTGATCATCATATTGTAACATGAAAAAAGAAAACATGAAAAAGCATCCAACTCCCGTTGAGCCAGCCAAATCAAAACTTGAAGAGCAGGATTTTGCTTTCGACAAACAAAATTACAAATGGTTACTTATCGGACTGGGATTGATCTTCGTCGGATTTATCCTCATGATCGGTGGCGGTTCGGACGATCCCAGTGTTTTTAATTATAAAATGATCAATTTTCAGCGATTAACATTATCCCCCATCCTGCTCATGGCCGGGTACATCATTGGTATATATGCCATTATGAGGAAGCCCAAAAGTTCAAATTAATCAATTAATTTCCAGGCATGAATTGGTTCGAAGCAATTATTCTGGGTCTGCTGCAAGGCCTTACCGAGTTTTTACCGGTTAGCAGCAGTGGTCACCTTGAACTTGGTAAAGTTATCCTCGGTATTGATGCAGAACATAGTTTGATGTTTACAATAGTGGTACATGGCGCTACCGTCCTCAGTACCATTGTTGTATTTTATAAGGATATCTGGCAATTAATCAAAGGTTTGTTTGCATTCAGGTGGAATGAAGAAACCCAATATGTTTTCAAGGTCTTTGTCTCGTTGATTCCGGTTGCCATTGTGGGTGTTTTTTTTAAGGATGAAGTTGAATCCCTGTTCACCGGCAACCTGGTTTTTGTTGGTTCCATGCTGCTCGTTACAGCGGCTCTGCTCACTTTCACCTATTTGAAAAAATCGAATTTGCGAAAAATTAATTTTATCGATTCCTTTATTATCGGTATCGCGCAGGCACTGGCAGTAATTCCCGGAATATCCAGGTCGGGCAGCACCATTGCCACGGGATTGATGCTGGGAAACAAGAAGGAAACCATAGCAAAATTTTCATTCCTGATGGTATTGATCCCGATCATCGGCGCCAACATGAAAGATCTCCTGGGCGGGGAAATGACACAAAATGAAGGGGTAGGGCCACTTGCACTGCTCATTGGATTTATAACCGCATTTGTCTCCGGGCTGTTCGCATGTAAATGGATGATCAACATCGTAAAGAAAGGTAAGCTGATCTATTTCGCCATCTACTGCGTAATTATCGGCATCACAGCAATTGCATTTGGAACCATATGATCGGCAAAAGTTCCCTGACAAAATCCCCCGATTTTATAAACGGTGAGGTCATTCTAATCAATAAGGAAATCGACTGGACTTCCTTTGATGTGGTTAAAAGCCTGAGGATTTTTCTAAAGTTCGAATATGGGATAAAGAAAATAAAGATCGGCCACGCAGGTACGCTGGATCCACGTGCAACCGGGCTCGTAATTGTTTGTACCGGAAAAAAAACCAAAGGGATCGATCAATACCAGGCACAGGAAAAAGAATATACAGGCACCTTTAAATTGGGTGAAACCACTCCATCCTACGACAGCGAAACCCCTCCGGACGAAATATTTCCTATCGATCACATTACTGAAAACCTAATCCATTCTACAACCAAAAAGTTTACGGGTAGCATCATCCAGATACCACCTGTCTATTCCGCACTGAAAATTGATGGTAAGAAAGCTTATGAATATGCCCGGAAAAACCAGGAGGTAAAAATGCGTGAACGCCAGGTTGAAATCAGCAGCTTTAGTATCACTAAAATCGACATGCCATTTGTTGACTTTAAGGTAAATTGCAGCAAAGGAACCTACATCCGGTCGCTGGCCTATGATTTTGGCAAAGCGCTCGATAGCGGAGCCTATCTCACAAGCTTATGCAGGACAGCCATTGGGGAGTTCAGGCTGGAGGAGGCGTTGAGGGTGCAGGAGTTTAAGGATGCTTATTGCACTGCGTGAATTGCGCTCACTAAGAAGCTGTCTAAAAATGATATTTAAATTTGATTAGCCCCGTCCTTCAG
>JABMQA010000049.1 GCA_013203545.1 Bacteroidota bacterium | reverse complement strand
ATTGAATATCACGTACGAACAATACAAGCGATGACGTAATCCATGTTAATCCCACCAGCAAAATTATTGACGATATTGTAAAATAAGGTAGCTGCAACCAGTACCATGATGGTCTGATCCCAACCCCCAGAAAGATACCTATGGCAACACACAATATGATCAGATGTGTTTTGAGTGCAGACAGGATATTTACAAGCGGCAGCAATCCGGCCCTTATCGATCCCTGCTTCAGAAGAAAAGAAAACGACTTAATACTTGTAGTTGCCTGCGAAAGGCTGCTGCTGAAAAAAGTAAATGGCACAACACCTGACAGCAGATATGCCACAAAGGGGTATGAGGAATGCGACCGGTTTCGTAAATAGGTGAAAACCACCAGCAGGATCAGCATCATTGCAACGGGTTCCAAAACCGCCCAGGCTAAACCAAGGTAATTTTCTGAATATTTAATCCTGAACTCCCGCTGGGCGAGATCAACTATTAACCGACGGCTTTTATAAAGATCGCTGAAAAAAAGCCTGACTTCCTTTAGGTATCTGGCAATAATAAACATATTTTAAACTATAATGACATTGATATTTTTTACAACTTTGTGGTAGATAATATTAATTAACTACAAATGAGATTTGCAAAGATGAAGAGAAAATTTTACCTGCATATCGGAACGCCAAAAACAGGCACCAAAACTTTACAAAAATTCCTATTTGATAACAGGGCAACCTTAAACGACCTGAATATTACCTATCCCACATTTAATACTGATTTTAAGCAGTTTCATTTCCCGTTTTATTTTGGGATCGGCGACAAAATCCGTCTTGTAAAATTCGAAAACAACCCAGACCTCATCCATTCAACAGATGAGAAAATTAATGATCTAATAAATTCAAAAAAAAAACATATTAATCAGCAATGAAGGCTTATTTCCCTTCAGCGATGGCGAAAGGCTACAAAAGATCAGGGATACATTCCCGGATTTTGATTTCAGGATTATCTGCTATTTACGACGTCAGGATTTGTTTTTTGAAAGCTCCTACAACCAGCATGTTAAGGCAGGCACTGCGACGACTGTTGAAAAATTTATAAAGACACGCAAAGTCAGGTGGCTGGAAATACTTGACACTTACTCGGAAGTTTTTGGCCTGGAAGCCATGATCGTCAGGCCGTTTGAAAAATCACAGTTTAAGAATCAGGATCTGATTGATGACTTCCTTAGCATTCTGGAAATTAACGACACATCCGGATTCAAAAAACCATTGATCAGGAAAAATGCAAGTATTAAAAATAATTTGCTGAAAATCATTAAATATGCAAATGAATCAGAGTTGGAGATCGACCTTAATCAGTTGAAACAAATTATTATCAACCATGTTTCTGATCCCTACGCAGCAAATGGTAATACTTACCTTTCAGGGGGGCAACGACTTGAAATCCTTGGCAGGTATAAACAGATGAACGAACAGATCGCCCAAAAATACCTGCACCGCGATGATGGTAAACTTTTCGTGGAGCCTATCGGGCAAATCATCGATAAAGAACCTGAACACGACAATTTAACCATTGAAGAAACAATTCCGCTTCTTTTAAAGATCATACTCTCTCAAGATTCAGAAATATCAGAAATCAAGGAACAACTCAATAAAATCAAGTGTAATATACCAATTACCAATCAGTAAAATGAAATCGGACTTTCCAATTGATCAGTATGCTGGTTTATATACTAATAGAAACCATTCTCATAAATCCAGGCATATTTTTTTCTGATATTCATACGACCCTCCTCCGATAACTCCGGTGGCCCCATTTTCTCCCGGCTTCTGTTTTTATGCGGAAAAGGCATCTCTTTCATTGCATATGGGGCAAGCAATTCAGTTACTGATCCCGGCATCTCCTCAAACCTGATTATTTTCATATTGTCCGGTACCTTACCATTTACAGTAAAATAATCCTTAAGATCTTGCACAAAATGGGTAAAGTTTAATCTGGCAAAATGATCAAAACTATTTTGGGCACATGCCAACCGTTGGTTACCGGACCTTTCTGTAGAAAGCCTTGATATTACACTTTCCTTCCGCAAATGTTTATAGTATGAGTATTCCATATCAACGGGATCCCTTACCATACAAAAGATCAGCTTAAACCCGGAAAGTTGTAAACCATATTTTTTTAAAAAGTGCCTTGACTGAACCAGCGTGCCATGCCGTTTCCATACTACCCTGATCTCATGGCCTATCTGATTATCAGGCTGAAATTGCTTGTTAATCACCGAAATTACAGGCGGCTTTAGTACATTGCACATGTAATGTGTTACCGACATTCCTCCTGTCTTTCCCAAATGAATAAACAATACCTCATGATTAAATACCATAAAGCTATTTTTTTAATTTTTTAACTTGTTTCAATCAGACTGATTAATTCATAAATTTTGAGTGCTGCGTGGGGTATCATTTGTCTAAGAAGCTGTTTAAAAATGATATTTAAATTTGATTAGCCCCGTCCTTCAGGACGGGGCTATTTATTTCCCCATCAATTTTCAGACAGCTTCTAAACATTTTAATGAACTAATCAGGTTTAGCAGCGAATGCCGGCTACAAAACCGGCTTAGTAAAACTTTCAAAATAACTTACCCAAAGACCTATCAGTAAAACCTTGATAAATTCAAGTTAGATCAATTAACAAAGATGTCTCACTACGTTCGACATGACAGGACATTTAGGTTTAAAGGT
>JABMQA010000509.1 GCA_013203545.1 Bacteroidota bacterium | reverse complement strand
CTACTGAATCTCCCATATTTGGGGGTGCAAAAGTACAATCAAATTTTAAATTTGCAAACTTAAATTAATCTTTTTTTGATTATTATAGCGTAGAGCCTACCATATTACAATGCGTATTTTTCTAATATCCTGTTACTAAAAGATATCGAGTGATCCCAGCCCTTCTCTGAGAATTACGATTTCTGACCCGGTGCAGTCCAGAACTGTTGAAGCAAGATTTCCTCCAAAACCACCATTGATCACAATATCTACCTGATCTTCGTATTTTTCAAAGATCAATTCAGGATCGGTGGTGTATTCGATAAGTTCATCTTCATCGTGAATGGATGTTGACATAATAGGGTGCCCGAGCCGCCTGACTATTTCTACCGGAATATTGTTATCAGGTATCCTGATACCAACGGTTTTCTTTTTGGACTGGATATATTTAGGAACAGTGTTATTGGCTTCAAGAATAAAGGTATAAGGGCCGGGCAGTACACGCTTCATTAGCTTAAAAAGATTGTTGTTGATGGGTTTGGTGAAATCGGATAATTGTCCGAGATCGTGACATAAAAATGAAAAATTGGCCTTCTCAGGTTTTATTCCTTTCATCCGTGCAATTTTTTCGATGGCTTTTGATTTGAAAATATCGCACCCAAGTCCATAAACTGTGTCTGTGGGGCAAATGATGATCCCTCCATCGTTAAGGCATTCAATAACCGTAGCGATCTGTCGCGGGTTTGGATTATCAGGATGAATTCTTAATAATATAGACATCAGTAAAAATTTTGTTGCAAAATTAACAAAACCACAATTGGGGAGGATTTTTTTTTAGAGTTAAATGGTTAGCAGTCCTCAGTCTTCTCCCGATAGCTATCGGGATCAGTCCTCAGTTGGCAGTAACCAGTAATCAGTCGGGACATTCCTCAGTCATCAGTCAACTTGAACCCTAGCACGCTAAGAGTGAAGCGCAAAACGCCACCCCAACTTGAAAAACATCAAACTCCCACTTCCAAACTGTCCTATCATGAAATAGGTTGACAAAAGTATTGTTAATAACTTAAACATTCAACCTATGAAAGAATTTAAAACAACAAGACATTTTAGCGAATCATTCAAGAAGGAGAAAGTGAAAATGATCGAAGAAAAACAAATGACAGTAATTCAGTTAAGCAAGATTTATAAAGTAACAGGAACAGCGATTTACAAATGGATACGTAAATATTCGACCAAAATTTCAAAAGGGGAGAGGCTAGTTTTGGAGAAGGAATCGGAAGGGGCAAAAACAATTGAGCTACTCAGGCTTGTATCGGAACTGGAGCGTAAGGTGGGACAAAAACAATTGCAAATAGACTATTTGGAAAAGGCAATAGGGTTAGGCAGTGAAGAAGTAGGGTACGATATCAAAAAAAAGTTCGTATCCGGGCACTGAGTTGGTTCAAGTCAAGGCAAAAGGAGTTAGGGATAAATATGGAAAATATGTATACAATATCAGGTATAAGCCGCCAAGGGTTTCGTAAGTCTAATATTAAGGCTGGGCAAGATGGTTTGCTATGGCAGCGGCTGAGAGATATAGTTAGCGATGTCAGGATAGGTTATCCCCATAGCAGTGCCCGGAAGATACATTATATGTTAGGTATAAATGAGGTAGGTATAAATCGTTTTGAGCGGTTTGTTTCAGAGCAAGGCCTGGGCATCAAAAAACCCCGCTCTTTCATACGAACAACCTATAGTGGAAATATCTGGTATCCAAACCTGGTCAATGGGATCCAACTCAACGGGACCAACCAGCTTTGGGCAAGCGACCTAACTTACTTTATAACTCCCAACGGGACTTTGTACATTGTGCTGATCATGGATGTTTACAGCCGCAGAATAATAGGCTATAGTGCCAGTGACAATATGATGGTGATAAACAACCTAAAAGCATTGGAAATGGCATTTAAAGCCCGCAAGCAAAATCATTTTGAAAACCTGATCCATCACTCAGATAAGGGCAGTCAATACGGGTCAAATGTATATGTAAGTATGCTTGAAGCAGCCGGTATTCGCATCAGCATGGCAGAAACCTGTCTGGAAAACCCATATGCGGAGCGCATAAATGGCATCATCAAAAATGATTATCTGATAGCTTACAACATAAATACTTTTCAACAGTTGGAAAAAGCTTTGCGCAAATCAATCAAACTATACAATAACTATCCACACGGAGAATTAGGGCTAAAGAGCCCATTAGCGTTTGAAAGGTTTCTGGGGGAATTAGTTGGGTCAGAATATCCGGTAATGCAACTTTATGACTTTAGGCAATGGAAATAAAAGATCACAAAACGTTGGGTTTTATGAGGTATAAAGCCATGAAAATAGACTTAAAAGAAAAAGCCGTAGCTTTGCAAAAGAAAACTACGGCGATCCATTTTCCTGGGTCAGTTTATTCCTTGGAAGGTTGCCCCCCGGCAGAGCCTTCCTCCGCTTCAACTGACGTTGCAAAGTTTACACATGTCAACTAATTTAACAAATTGATTTATCAACATGTAAACCAAAAGTAGTGTTCATTTTGTCAACCAAAACCATGATAGGTCAAACTCCAAACTCCAAACTCCAAACTCCAAACTCCAAACTCCCATCATCCTATTTAGAACCTGAAAAAATTGTCCCCAATACTTTATTGTTATTCCAAAAACAATACTTTTGCCCCAGTTAAATAAATAAGTTCTTCAGGTATAAATATCACGTTTCTTCGGGGCAGGGTGAAACTCCCGACCGGCGGTTAAAGTCCGCGACTCCCGCGAAATTCGCGGGACTGAACTGGTGAAATTCCGGTACCGACAGTAAAGTCTGGATGGTAGAAGAAACAAAGCATGGGCTATTGTATTTTGGTTTTGTACAATTTACATTAGCTATTGTTATTTGGCTTTGTTCGTTTTACTGGTAAATATTATCCCCCCGGAGGTGCGTCTTTCGGGTTTTTTTTATGCCTGGTAAATATTTTTGGTAAAAATGAATAAAAGTTTGATTTTTTTAGTGCTCGTTATTATGACTGTCAATTTGAAATCTCAGTCGGTAATAGAAGGACGAATAGTTAGTGCAGTTGATAAGTTGGCAGTTGAAAACGCAAATATCCTCACAGAACCCGGTGCCTCAGGTTCCACCACCGATAAAACCGGGAAATTCCGCCTTAAAGTTCCTGCCGGACATTATTCGTTATTATTCAGTGCTGTAGGATTTGTACCAAAAAGGATTGTCGTATCGGTTGGTGAAGGTGATAATCGGATTTTGGGTGATATATTACTCGATCCGGAAGTTATTGCACTTGAAGGGGTGAATATCATTTCTTCGGTGGCAGATGAACGAAAAACACCGGTTGCACTCACAACCATTTTTGCCGGGCAACTCGAAACACAGTTGGGAGACCAGCCTTACCCGGTAATCATGAAAATGGTTCCGGGCGTATATCCCACCAGAACCGGCGGTGGAAGTGGTGATGCACAGGTAAACATAAGAGGGTTTCAGCAGGAGAATGTCGCGTTGTTATTAAATGGTATTCCCATCTCGAGTGTCGAAAAT
>JABMQA010000508.1 GCA_013203545.1 Bacteroidota bacterium | reverse complement strand
TCCATTTGGTGCCATGGAATAGGGATATGAATGCAAAATGCTGAAAAAATTGCCCCTTATTGTTTACGCGGCGCTTTGTATCTCCGCCAGAACCTGTACTTTGTAAAAGATGTATATGCAACAAGGTTATTGAATATCCGTAACCGCATCAACCTGTGTATCAATTCATATCCCAGCCAGATTATTACCAGCCCGATTCCCCATGAAGCAATTTCTTCAAGCGTATTGGCCATCCGGCTATCGCTGTTGATATGTATAAAACTGATGCTATAAAACTTTTTAAGTATCCAGGGGAACAGGAGAGATACGATTAAATACCACATCACAATGGTGTACGACTGTGCCGTTTCGATGGCCCGCTCCGGACAGTTGTTCATGCAACGCATGCAACTCTCACATTTGAATGTCCAGTAGGGCCGGTTCCGGATCATCTTAATTGCATTCACCGGACATTGCTTTACACACAAGCCACATTGGTTGCAGGCATTGGTGGCAACAAATGTTTTGGCGATGGCAAAACGCCCGATAATGTAATACCCGAATGCAATGGGAGCAACGGCCAGGTCGAATGGCAGCGAAAGCAGGGCTTTGTATTTGCTGCCTCCGGTCAAAATTCTTTCGGCAAAGTTTTTTGTAATCCTTTCGCACCTTTCAAATATCGAATCCACAACCTTTTGCCTCAGTCCCGGGTGCAATGAAATCCAGTTGGAGGGCAGGTCCATGGGCTGCATGCCCCGAATCCTGTAACCTTTCAGCCAAAATACCAGAGCAGGTAAAAGTTGTGCAATGCCACTCAATCCCGGCACAAACAATTTCGACAGTTTCATCCCTGCACGGGTGTTGATGATGAAGACATCCGTATCCTTCCTTTTTGGAAAACGAAAGATAAACTTCAGCATGATGGGAGGCAGGTTAAAACCATGGGTGGGTGCGCAAAATCCGATGAGGGTTTTGCCGCTGAGTTCCGGGAGTTCAATTTTCCCCAGTCTGTCGATATTAACAAGGGTAGCACGAACACCCACTCCCGTGGCAACTTTGGCAAACCACTGTGCTACGTGTTTAGCATTTCCGGTGCCGGAAAAATAGTAGATAAGGATGTTCTCGTACATCAGTTCCATCAGTTCACTTTGTGCAAAGATAAAAATAGCATCTATACAAAATGTCCACTTCTCCGACTTTCGTTAAAAATGCTTTCAAATTTAATGAGGTGGGATGAAAATACACAATTTCTACACAAAACTTTGTAACGAGTTATACATTCCGAAGTTTCCTTTCTTAAAATATTACCATGAAAAGTTTTACAAAATATTTTGTTTGCCTTGCAATGTGCAGGTGATATCCAATATCATCGATTTTGATATGAACATAG
Organism: Bacteroidota bacterium; assembly: GCA_013203545.1. Lineage (GTDB taxonomy): Bacteria > Bacteroidota > Bacteroidia > Bacteroidales > 4484-276 > JABMQA01. Next base: position 10,699 of record JABMQA010000508.1, on the reverse strand, counting down.
CGGAGGCCATCGCTGCACCACGAACGTTTCATGGCTGGATACCTGATAAACTTTTGCTTCAGAAAAACACCACCACTTCAGACACGAAAAAAATCCTGGAAGACATTGGCCATCATGTTGTAATTCACGAAGACATTCGCTTTGGCCCCGCCATGGGCATCTGGATTGACCCGGAAACAAATATACTATATGGAGCTTGCGACCCGAGAAGCATGGATGGGGAGGCTGTTGGGTATTAAAAATAATACGCAGGCATTAATTGATTTCCTGATCAATCAATCGTAAAGCTTAATAAACTCATAGCTATTTCCCGACCAGTTGAGATAGCGGATAAAATCACTCATCTGTACTACAACTGAGGCGGTATTAATATTTGGATGAAAACTGATTTTTTTTGCAGATTTCAATTGTTCATCCAGGAAATAGTGAACATGGTTTTCAGTATCATTAATAAGGCCGAATGGTGAAACTGATCCCGGTGTCAGTCCCAGATATTTTAACAGTCTTTTGGGGGATGCAAATGTTAGCTTCCCCTGTTTCAGGCGTTTTTCCAGATCATGAATATCCAGTTTTTGCAGGTAGTGGAGTGATACCAGGTAGTGCCTGTTTCCTTTGTGATTTCTGAAAAAGATATTCTTGCAATGGCTGGCTTCAATATCCTTCCAGTGTTTCATAGCCTGCTCTATGGTTGGCACCGGTGGATGTTCATATAAATCATATCCGATCCCGAGAGACTCCAGTGTTTGTAAAACCAATTGTTGTGGATTTTCCATCCGGCAAAAATAAGCCAAGTTGAAATTGTTTGGAAATAATTATAAAAAATATCGATGTGATTTTGCACATCTTCGGAAACTAATTATCATTGTGAAACAAAAGATAATCGAAAGTGTTAAATTATTGTAACTTTGGGAGAAAATTTAGAACACATTAACAGCAATCTTTCGTAGATTTTATAGCAACAACACATCTAATTACTGTCATGGAGGATTTTTATAATAAAGAATATATGGAAAACATCCCTGCATCCGAATATAACAAACTCAAAAATGAACTGGCTCAGGCAGAAATGAAATTCAGGAGTTTCCTTGATTCAAGTTCGGTTGGTATCTGGTGTTTCAAACCCGAAACTCCTATTGATGATAATTTGCCGGAGGAGGAGATGATTGAGCAGTTTTTCAGGACCACTTGTATCGATTGTAATACACGCTATGCTGAAATGCTTGGTGTTAATGTGGAAAACCTGATTGGCTCCAGACTTTCTGATATCCTGCCAAAAACTCCTGAAAACGTAGAATACCTCAAAACCTTCATTCACAACGGCTTTCAAATTGTGGACGGCCTGACCCATGAAGTTACGCCGGAGGGTGAGGATAAATATTTCCTGAATTCGTTTGTAGCAACCCGGGAAAACGGAAAGTTAGCCCTTGCCTGGGGCACCCAGGTTGACGTAACCGAAAGTAAAAAAACAGAAGTTGCACTTCAGGAGAGCGAAAGAAGATTATCCACCATGGTGGACAATCTTCCCGGGATTGCCTATCAGTGCAAAAACGACCCTAACCGGACCATGCTTTATATCAGCAGGCGGGCCCTCTATCTTACCGGATATGCAAGCAAAGACTTTATCGGTAGTCAAAAAATCGCCTATGTCGATATTATTCATCCTGATGACCGGCAAAGGATTTTTAATGAAGTTCAGGAAGCCATTACCAGGAATGAACTTTTTCAAATGGAATACCGGATCATTACCAAACACAACATTACCAAGTGGGTTTGGGAGCAAGGGCGTGGTGTAAATATTCCCGGGCAACAGGATATCATCCTTGAAGGGCTGATCATCGAAACCACCGAGAGGAAGCAGGCAGAGATCAGGACGCAGATCATGCGTAATATTGCTGTGGCTACCGGTAATACAAATAATATCACCGAATGGATTGATGTTATCCGGAATGAACTGGGCCAGGTGATCAATACCAAAAATTTCATACTTGCATTGTATGATGATAAGCATAAAGAATTTTCCCTTCCATACATGAAGGATGAGCGGGATCATTTCGATGCTTTTCCTGTAGGTAAAACAATTAGCGCCATTGCAATTAAGAAAAAGAAATCGATCTTTCTTAAAGGCCCTGAAATTGATGAACTCGAAAGAAAGGGAAAAATTGAACGCTTTGGTTCACCGGCAAAATCATGGCTTGGTGTACCCTTAAAAGTTAATGAAAAGGTAGTGGGTATTATCATTCTACAGGATTATGAACGTGAGGATGCCATTAGTACCTTCGACCGTGATATGCTTGAATTTGTATCAACGCAGGTTGCAGGGGCAATTTTGAAAAAACAGTCGGAAGAGGAAATCAGGAAACTATTGCAATCTGTAGAGCAAAACCCCAATCCCGTTATCATGATGGATGTGGATGGGAAAATCGAGTACGTAAACGCTAAGTTTTGTGAGATTTCCGGATATACACCCGAAGATGTTATGGGAAGTTTACCTCATATTCTCAATCCTGATCAAACCAATCAAAATTATATCGATATCATCTGGAATGCGCTCCTCAGCGGAGACGATTGGCATGGTGAATACCAGAATGTGAAGAAAAATGGTGTTAAATACTGGGAACTGGCCTCGATTTCTTCCATTAAAAATGAAGAAGGTAAGACCACCCACTATGTGTATGTGAAAGAAGATATCAGTCGCAGAAAAAAAATGGAAGACGATTTAAAGGAGGCGAAAGGTCATGCCGAGGAATCTGATAAGTTAAAAACCGCATTCCTTGCCAACATGTCGCACGAAATTCGTACGCCAATGAATGCCATTATCGGATTCACCGAAATGCTTTCCGAAGAATATTACTCCGAGGAGGAACATGATAAATTCATTTCGCTCGTCCTTGAAAACGGCAGAAAATTACTTAACATTCTCGACGACATTATCGACATTGCCAAAATTGAGGCCGGGCAACTGAATATTTCTTCTCAGAGATGTTCAGCCAACAAAATCCTGTTCGACAACTTTTACACCTTTAAGCAACTTAAAGCCAAACTTAACAAAGATCACATCGAAATAAGGACGGCTCAACACGATCCGGAAAAGAATTTTCTTTTTATCTCCGATCCGCACAGGATTAACCAGGTTATATCGAACCTCGTAAGCAATGCTTTGAAATATACACAGGAGGGATTCATTGAAATCGGATATAAAATTTTCAGTGAAAACGACCGGGATTTTATCGACTACTTCGTAACCGATTCAGGTATTGGAATTCAAAAACATCAGCAGGAGTTGATCTTCGACCGATTCAGGCAGATCGATATGGAATACAAGCGCAGTTCGGGTGGAACGGGATTGGGGCTTGCCATCTCAAGAAACATTGCACGAATACTTGGAGGGGATATCAGTATTGAATCCGACCTGGGAAAGGGTGCAACATTTCATTTTACCATTCCGTATCATGAAATCGTACCCGACTCATTGAAAGTTGAAAAACCTGTAATAAAATCTGACAAGCCCGACTGGTCGGATAAATGCGTAATGATTGCAGAGGATGAAGATTCCAATTATCAATTGCTCGAGATCATGTTGCGCAAAACAAAGGTTAAGGTTCTGCGTGCATACCATGGCAAGGAGGCGCTTGACTTTATCCGTGGTGGGAAAAAGGTTCATCTGATACTCATGGATGTTAGAATGCCCGTTATGGATGGATATGAAGCCACAGCGCTTATCAAGGAGTTCAACCCCAAAATTCCGGTTGTGATACAAACGGCATTTGCTCTGGCCGGCGACCGTGAGATCAGCTTCGAGGCAGGTTGCGACGATTATTTATCCAAACCCATCAAATCGGATGAGTTGTTAAAAACACTGACAAAATTTTTGTAAAAACCGGAGGGAGATATATTAACTGGTTTAATGGGTCATTTCCAAACGTAATACTTCAATTTGCTTTGTGAACCTCATTGTCTCCTCTTAGATATTTTGTGTATTAGCTATTTCACTAATAACTGCTAATTTTCTGCCTATCGGATTTTCACCAGTTTACCTTCCTTGACGATACCGGATTTGTTAGATAACCTATAAAAATATACTCCCGAAGGAAGATTTCTGATATCAATCTTCGAGTTGGTATTTGCTAAAACCTGATGCGTAATAAGTTGTCCGTATGGTGAAAAAATCAAAAATTGTATTTTCTGGTTGTCATAGCATGCAATGCTGATATTTACGAAATCATTGGCCGGATTGGGAAAAACGGTGATCTGTTCACCTGTACCAAAAACCTCATCCTGAATTCCCATCAACAGGGTATCGCAAAGCAATGGCTCACCCCAGGTTTCATCACCCTTTTTATAAAGCAATATCGATTTCCAGGTTACGGCAGAAGTAATAGAGGTCATTTCCCAGTATGGCCCACCCAATCCTTCAACCCAATATTCATTAGGGCAAAGGCCGTCGCAGTGGGTTGTTCCCCAGAAATTCTGATCCTTGATAAACCATTCGGTAGGCAAAGTTTTTACTTTTCGCCCAAGATAGGGCTCGGTTAACCAGGGATAGATGGCTTCTTCAGTATCGTTTAAACTAAACGCTGGTTCGCCCGGCAGGTGGTCCCAATACTGGTCGTGCTGGGGATAAATGGTTACAACCGTATCATGGGATGCTACAATATATGGTGGTTGCGATTGGTGTTGGTAAGTGTTTCGGTAACATTGTGATATTAGATATTTAACTGAGTCCTGGCTTATTATTTCCTTTTCGATCACCTCAAAAATACGATAATCATTCCACTGGTTTTCATTCACATAATCATGATATTTTTGATGGGTGTGGATTTCATCGCCAGGATTAAAATCATATACTTCTGTACAGGTCAGGTTCTGAACGCCGGCCATTGGGTAGCTTATTCCGATGAGCTGCATCTCGCCAAAATATTCATAATATGGAGGCGAAGCGCTCAGGTCATACTCCGGGAAAAGATAAAAATTAAGGGTTTTTACAAATCCAAAACTTTTGCTGAGCTTCATTTCCATGCTATTGATCCCATGGTTGAGGTTGTTGAAATTTCCATCCTTCATCTGAAAAGTAAATGTCCTGACCGAATCCTCAAGTCCCAGAAAACTTTCCAAACCTACAGAAGATGCCGTTGCTTCAACCATCCTGCCATCCGGCAGCCGGTGGCATATCCAGCTTGATCCCGGTTCAGCCGTGGGCTTAATTGAGATGGTATCATCCAAAAGGTTAAAAAATAATACGGTTTCGTCGGGCCATACCTCGATGTATTTACCGGTCCAGGATGGTTGCCCATCATAAAAAAGGCCATTGTCCTCCCTTAGAGTTGTATAATTGAAAAACCTGGCCGTATCGCTTTGTTGACGGATCGAGTCGATCCGGAGGCCGTGGCACTGACCGCCCTGCACAGGCTCAAATATAGTTTCCGTCCCGGGCTTTGCACATTTCCACGGTTGTGCCCGGAAAACGGCTGTAAATATTGTATCGCCAACAAGGTTAGCTATCAGTGTGTCTTCTGACGATAGGCCCTGCCATTCCACAAATTCGTAACCCGGATTTGGAAGTGCTGTAAGCGTTATGGGTACTCCTATGAAATAAGTCCCTGACCAGGGATAGGGATGAACCGGATCATCAAGGCCAATGGTATTTTTATCAATCGTGAGTTTATTAATCTTAATTTCACCCATTTCAAGGTTGGAGGCCAAAGTCACATTTGAAGTACCATAAACCATTGGGAAATTTTGAACAATATCTTCTGTAACAACCCCTGGCCGGTTTATTGCAAAATTGATCATCACATCAATTCTACCGTTCCACTGCGACATGCTGTTAAATTTATTCCATCTGTCAAAATGTTCTAAAATTTCAGGTACCAATAAATCTTTTATATGTTGTATTCCGGCAAGCGTTCTATCTACTTTAAAATTCGAGTTCAATAAATCACCCATAGTATTGATAAGACTATTCCTGAATTCCTCATTTCCCGGTTTGTTTTCATTACCTGTAAGGTTTTGGATAAGTCTGGGCGACCAACCAGATGCTACATTTAATAAAAAATTTATCATGTCATATGTATAGGGTTTGATCCTGCCAAAGCCATAATCAGTGTCAAACATTAACCACCTCCATCTTCCATCATGTCCCAGGGGTGCATCGGGATCGTAGGCGTTCAATTTTTTTCTCCAAAACTTAACATTATTTTGTGGCCAGTCACTTTGACAAAAGAAAATATTACAAGCAGCATAATTAATATAATTCTCAACATCCATCTGGGTTTTGATGTAGGCATAATTTACAGAATCACTCATATCATTATCAAGAATAAAATCACAAAGTGCATTGTAATGGACGTCATCACCTTCCACAACAACATGTGCATTTTCCAGTATGTCCACACTATCCGTAGGGATTTCATAATTTTCTTCGAGATAATACTTTCCGTATCTTTCCCTGATATAGTGAACCCCCCAGTACTCACCATTGAGAAAAACAATACTGTGACGATATGCCTGGGTATCAAGAAAAAAGTCATCAACCAGGCTTTGCATAAATGCATCCCTCAGAAATGCAAAAGAGACATCATTTCCTGCATTTCTTAACATAATCCGCTTGAATGAATTCTGTTCCATTTCAGGAAAAAACTGATAGTCGAAATCCTTATCATCATATTCTGACCTGGCATATAAGCGCAGTGACTTTAAATTGGCAGTCCTTGTAAATCCGCCATGTATTCGTACACCTGCATCCTGCGAAAGCTTCAACAGGCCATCAGGCTCAAATAGTTCAACATGAACATCCCGCTCCCATGCGCGTCCCCGTTGAGAAAAGTGGGCAGATTCCCAATCTGTACTGTCAATTCCTGTTCCCGCAATATAAATTCCGACGGTTTCATCAAAAAAATTGAGCGAATCGCTGATTAAGGAAATGATTGGAACAGTATAGCGTGATTGTGCATCCTGATCAACAATAAATGATGAACTAATAATTTTGCTTGGGTAAAAATTTTGTTTTATCACCCTTGCCCGCACTGTATTAAATTTATATACATTACTTCCCGGTGTTCCCCAGTAATAAAATCCTATACCAGGTAAAGTTGTTCGAATCAGGGACAAATTGTTTGGCTCGTCACCACGCCATGTCATCAAAAGTGGTCCGGTATAAATGGGGGAATCCGTTGAAGGGGGCGAACCATCAAGGGTATAATAAATGGAATCATCTGCATTGGGTGCAGAAATTTCCAGGTAAAAATCATCCGGATAAAAACCTGCCTGGTGTGAAAATTCAGGCGGGTCGGCAAAATCAGCAACCGGTTCTGTGTTATTTGGCCCACCAGGGGTTGGTTGATTAAAATAAAACCATTCCCTACCAGCATCAGGATATCGTCCATACGACCAGTCCGTCATTGTCTGGGTTGCCCCGATATAATCGGCCATCGAACTATCTGACCTTGTCAGAACAACAGGCTCATTACCGTTGTTAATTTTGAAATTGGAATGTATTTCACCATTTGGAAACAAAGTGTCCTTATCAGATGCAAAAACCAACAAATGGCCATCCGATGGCAACAGTATTTCAGGGAATTGCTATTTAAATGGCTCAAGCGAATCGTTTGATAAATACCACCCTGAGAGGTTTATTGTTGAATCAAGCAGGCTGTACAATTCAACCCAGTCAGGAAAATCGCCTTCATAGTCAGAAATTGTTGTGTCGTTGGACGATTGGAATTCGTTAATTATGATTTGTTGCCCTGACAAATTCATACAACAAACCAACAACAGAGAGGAGATAAATTTTTTCATAACAATTTGTTTAACAACCTCTTAAGATTATTTAATAGAAATAATCATATAGAGACAGCTATTTTGCGCGAATGTATATCATTTTTCTGCAAATACCTAATTTTTTCAAATGACGGGTGTACGACAAATTGCGTTTTTATAGCATAAATAAAAGTATTGTGATGATGTTAATATATTCCGACATTACTTTGCGCAACCGTAGTGTTTTAATTTTTCTTCCATGCCAGGATTCTGTAATCCACGGGAAAATGGCTTCATTTCCATTGGCGTAATAGGCAGGCTGTCCCGGAAGGGGATCCCAGTATTCGTCTGTCAATGGATATGTGATATCGATGGTGTGATGAGAGGTGACGTAAACAGGCATAGAGGCTGTCTCATTACTTTTTAGTATGGGTCATTTGAGATTTGGCGTAAATGTTGAAATCGATTACATTAAAGACATGCTATTTTTTACCCACCACCTCAAACTTTCTCATCAGGAAATTACCATCCCCGTCAACCAGGATAAGCTGATGTTTCCCATCAGACGGTTGCATACCCATCCGGTGCTGGTATTGTGTTTGCCCTAGATATTCTTCATCCACATACCAGAACACGATCTTTTCAGGATGATCATGGGCAACTTCGAAAACAACTTCCCCAAGCCGGCCGTCAAATTCCCTGGGGACAAATATCCTGGTTGGTTTATCCGGCCAGATGAGTTGCATGGTTTTTTCCTCCCGGTCGTTACATTCTGCCATCCAGGGCGGCAAGTCTTTGTAAAACGGATTTTTCGACCGGTAGTACCATGCCATAACCGGAGGTAGTACAAATTGTGATTTCGTTTTGATCTGATCAGCCGGATAACATCCTGCATGAACCCTGAATTTTTCAGTTGCATCGAGATGGATAAGCTTATGGTATGGACAGACTTCCGATTCCAACCCGGATTGCGAAACCCAAACGGTATCGGTATCCGGGCAATATTGTGACGGTCGCATACCACTTTGCCTGCAAACTGCAATTTGCATCAATTCATCCCAGGGTGGTTCAAACCACCCACCTGTTGGCAACAGATCAAACACCGCGAACAGTATGGGTGCTGCCGCTGAAAGTCCGGTCAATCCGGGACGCCCCTCACCATCGGCATTCCCTACCCACACCCCAACAGCATATTCCGGTGTCAGACCCACAGCCCATGCATCCCTGAAACCATAGCTGGTTCCGGTTTTCCACGCAATGGGATGGGATGAAAAAAATGACTCCCATCCTGCTTCGGCCTCCGGTCGATGGACATCTTTCATCGCATCAATGGTATTATAAATCGATCCTGCCCCGAAAACCACCCTTTTATCGCACGATTCCGGCGATTCATTTATTTCCAGGACTGGTTCCTGAAACGGGCAGTCAGGGTAATTTCCACCACTCTCATCATAATGGGTTAGCGTGTTTGCAAACCCTCTGTAAACCTTGCATAAGTCCCATAGGGTGATTTCTGCACCGCCTAAAATCAGGGAGAGGCCATAGTGATCTGCAGGATAACCGATGGTTGAAAATCCGCAATCCTGTAATTTTATATAAAATCTTTCCAATCCGAAATCGCTCAGCAATCGCACTGCAGGCACATTCAACGAACGTATCAGGGCTTCCCTTGCAGGCACGGCACCATCATATTCCACGTTGAAGTTTCTGGGCGAAAAATTGCTGATCGTCGTGGGAATGTCGGCGACCAAAGTAGTTGGAAGTACCTCCCCTGCATCCAGCATCGAAGCATAAAGCAGTGGTTTCAGCACACTGCCACTGCTTCTGGGGCTTACGATCACATCCACCTCATTGTGGTGAATTCGTTTTCCTTTGCCCATTGTATTTCCAATGTATGCCACTACTTCATTTGCTTTAACATCAATCACCAAAATAGCGGCATTGTGAATTTCGTTGGCTGATAGCAATAGCTGGTGACGTTCAGCAATTTTCTTTACTTTGTCTTGCAACTCGAGATCAATGGTGGTATGTACGATCCGGCCCGGTTGTACCTTTTCCATTCTGTTAACCACATGCAATGCATTACCAGGCAATGGCACGGGCTTTTCGGGAAGTGATTCATCTTTGGATAACCAGCAGGTCAACGAATCAATTGTTGCGGATTGAAGAAGGTGGTCGAGTAACCTGTTACGTTTCATTTTTAATGCATCCCGGTTTCTTCCAGGATGGATGAGCGCCGGGGCATTGGGCAGTACCGCCAGTGTTGCGGCTTCAGCCCAGCTTAAATTTTCCGGACTTCTACCATAATACCGCCACGCCGCTGCATCCAGACCAACCACATTCCCGCCAAAAGGTGCATGTGAAGCATACAATGCAAGGATTTCGGATTTGGTGAATAAAGTCTCCAGTCGCAGGGCAAGCCACATTTCGATCAACTTTTCAGGAATGTTACGTGGTTTCCCCTTCCGGGATAACCGGATGGTTTGCATAGTAATGGTTGAACCACCACTAACAATTTTACCTGCTTTGAGGTTTCTGTAGGCCGCCCTGATAATTGAAAATAAATTAACCCCCGGGTGACTGAAAAAATAGCGGTCCTCAAACGCAATCAGGCATTGTCTGAATTTTTCAGGAACCACCCTCCTTTCTTCAAAGCGCCATTGGCCGTCGGTCGCTATCCGGGCACCCAGAAGTTTTCCGTTACGGTCGAACACCACGGTACTGAATGGATCCTGAAATATTGGCCTGGAGATTGATAAAAGGAAAACGGCCATAACCACAACAGCAAATGATATCCACCAGAAGTACGGTTTCCTCTTATTTTGTGCAAGGCATAAGCTAAAATTTTTAAGCAATGGTATTGCAGTTTTACGCATAATTCTGATAATCACCACAAGGTTCTACATTTTTTCAGCAAAAGCCTGAAAAAAAACCGCTTTTGCGG
>JABMQA010000507.1 GCA_013203545.1 Bacteroidota bacterium | reverse complement strand
TTACACTACATTTATACATTAAATGATCAGAAAAACAAGGACATTTTAAGTGAAAAAACCCATTCCGTTCTTGTGGAATTGCAACACAAATTATCAAATATTCAGAACTTTGATGATGACATGTCCGTAATTTTGGATGATCTGCTTATAAAATTTTCCTCTGTTTTCTTCTCTGATATCAATTTATTTGATTTGTCAGGAAACCTGATTTCCACCTCCCGACCCCAAATATATGACGAACATTTGATCAGTAGAAAAATGAATACAACTGCTTATGGAAAACTAGTCCTGGCTGATAATTCCTTTTTTATCCATAGTGAAAACATCGGAAAGCAAGATTTTTTAAGTGCATACATTCCTTTTATCAACAATCAAAATGAAACCATTGCATTTATAAACCTACCGTATTTTGCAAAAGAAAGCGATATAAAATCAGAAGTTTCAACATTTCTATTGGCGTACATTAATATCTATGTTATCCTAATTGCAATATCTATTATCATTGCACTAATCATTTCAAATTATATTTCAAGGCCCATCAATATGATCATGGATAAACTTAAAAGAATTAAGTTCGGGGGCCAGAACGAAAAAATAATTTGGCAGCGGGATGATGAAATAGGAAATCTGATTTTTGAATATAACAGGATGATTGATGAGTTGTCATACAGTGCCGAATTACTGGCACGTTCCGAACGTGAATATGCCTGGCGTGAGATGGCGAAACAGGTAGCCCACGAAATAAAGAATCCATTAACGCCGATGAAACTTAATGTTCAACATCTTCATAAATCGTGGTTTGATGGTGCACAGGATTGGAATAAAAAACTTGATAAATTTACGAAATCAATGATCGAGCAAATTGATACGCTTTCATCTATTGCTTCCGAATTTTCAGACTTTGCTAAAATGCCCGTTTCAAAGAAAGAATACATAAATGTGATTGATGTAGTTGAAACATCAACAAGTTTATTCAAAAATTATCACAACATTTCCATAAATATTCATGTGAGCGAAAAAATAAAATCAACTGTTTTTGCAGATTATGATCAATTATTACGGGCTTTCAATAATCTTATTAAAAATTCGGTACAAGCCATTGGAAATAATTTACATGGAAATATTGACATCAATATTTCAAATAAGTACGATTCGTGTATTATTCAAATTAAGGACAACGGTAAGGGAATTCCACGTGAATTTGAAAGTAAGATATTTGCGCCCAATTTCACAACAAAATCGGGAGGAATGGGCCTTGGGTTATCGATTGTAAAAAATATAATCTCCAGTTCCAATGGCAAAATTGAATACGCTTCAGCCTTAGGAAAGGGGACAACTTTTGTGATTACTATTCCCCTCGTATCATGAAGGTTATAATAATACTATTTTACTCATTAACCTCTACAACGGTATATTTCCATGCTTTTTATATGGGCTCTGTTCACTTTTATTTTTGGTCATTTCCAGGGCCTGGATCAATTTTTTTCTGGTTTGCCTCGGGTAAATTATTTCATCAATATACCCCAATTCTGCAGCCTTAAATGGGCTGGCAAAAGTATTTTTATAGTCTTCAACAGCCTTTGCCCTTTCCTCATCATTTAATTTGCCCCGGTACAAAATATTAACAGCCCCTTCAGGTCCCATTACCGCTATCTCGGCTGTTGGATATGCCAGGTTAACATCAGCGCCAATGTGCTTGCTTGACATTACATCATATGCGCCGCCATATGCTTTTCGGGTGATTAAAGTAATTTTTGGTACTGTAGCTTCAGAGTAAGCGTATAATAATTTAGCACCATGTTTAATAATACCACCAAATTCCTGTGCCGTCCCCGGAAGGAAACCCGGTACATCTTCAAATGTGATTAAAGGAATATTAAATGCATCGCAAAATCTCACAAAACGAGCCGCTTTAATTGATGAATTTATATCCAGTACACCAGCCAGTACTGATGGTTGATTTGCTACAATTCCCACAGGTTGACCACACAATCTTGCAAATCCAATAATTATATTTTTTGCATAATGTGGTTGTACCT
>JABMQA010000506.1 GCA_013203545.1 Bacteroidota bacterium | reverse complement strand
CTATTTAATTTACTTTTAACCGTCCTATTAAAAACGAAACCAAGCATTACACAAAAATGTAAATCACAAAATTGCAAAAGCTTTACAAAAATTAATAACCATGGATAAGCCTAAGTATAACATTTTATATGTTGATGATGAGGAGATAAATTTACGGATATTTGGGAGTACCTTCGAAGATGATTTTAATATCTTCACTGCCACTTCAGGAGACGAGGGTTTGAGAATAATCAGGGAAAATCGTATCGATCTCATCATTACCGACCAGCGAATGCCGGGTATGACCGGGGTTGAATTTCTCAAACAGGCCATCGATCTGAATCCTGAGCCCAACAGGATTTTACTAACCGGGTTCAGCGATATCGACGCATTGAGCAAAGCTGTAAATGATGGTAAAATATTTCAATATATCAATAAACCATGGGATGAGCATGAACTGAAACCTGTTATAAATCAGGCCATCGAATCGTATTATATCAAACGCGAAAATCTGAGGCTTACAAAAGAGTTGCAGGAAAAGGCCGGTAAGCTGGAAAAAGAGATGACCAAGAAAACTTTTCTGCTGGAACAGGTCAGGCAGTCGGAGCAGGAGCTGAAGGTAGCCAAGGAAAAAGCTGAGGAAAGTGACAGACTTAAAACAGCTTTTCTACAGAATATGTCACACGAAATCCGTACACCTTTAAACGGAATTGTGGGATATGCTGATTTGCTTGCTGAAATGGTTGCAGAGGATAGCTCAGTAAGTAAATTCACCTCGATTATTGTTAAATGTAGCGATCAATTGCTTTCAATTGTTAATGATATTCTGGATATTTCCAGAATTGACACAGGACAACTGGAACTTAATACCGAAAATTTTAATATCTCGGGATGGTTGAGGGAGTTTTATGATGTTTTTAGTCCTGCTGTCGGGGAGAAAAAACTGGGATTTGTAATTGATAATAAATTGAGTGATAATCTCATGGTTAATACCGATAGATTGAGACTTACCCAGATTGTTAATAATTTGATGAACAATGCCATTAAGTTCACTAAAACCGGACAGATTATTTTGGGCTGTACCTGGGATGGTCAGCGGATAGTGGTTTTTGTTAAGGACACCGGGATTGGTATCAGGCCAGATTTAAAAAATAAAATTTTCGACAGGTTTATCCAGGCTGAATTGGAGATGACCAAGAATTTTGGAGGTACCGGTCTGGGTTTGTCCATTGCCAAAGGCCTTGCCGATTTACTGCAATTAAAACTATGGTATGATTCGGAATTAGATGCCGGGTCGGCTTTTTATCTTTCGATACCCATTGCAGATGACAAAATCCCCGACAAGGGAACCAATGAAACCATTTCCGAAGAAATCAAAGATCAAAAGCCCGGGCATGCTCATCAAAAAATCCTTGTTGCTGAGGATGAGGATACAAACTTTGACTATATACAGGAATTAATGTCTTGCTATGGATTTGAGATCCTTCATGCATTGGATGGAAACGAAGCCATCGACTATTGTAAAAAGTTCAACGATATCGACCTGGTTTTGATGGATATTAAGATGCCAAATTGCAATGGTATTGAGGCAACCAGGGTGATAAAAGAGGATTTCCCTCATTTACCCATTATTGCGGTTACTGCCTTTGCCATGCACGACGACCGTCAGAAATTCATCAATGAAGGTTTTGATGATTATTTTCCCAAACCCCTCAGACGGGATAACATTAATATGTTGATTGGGAAATATTTATAAGGTTTCAACAATACATTATTGTTGGATTTATGTTGATTTTAAAGAAGAATCAATAGCTGCCTTTAAAAATTCAAATCCCTCTCTCCCTGTTTTATCCGTTCGATTCTACTTTTAACTTCTTCTACCTGTTTAGCATCCTGAATTTGCTGTAGATTGGCTTCGATTATTTTCCAGCCCTTTTCTGCCACATCAGGTCTGGCGTAATCCTCAAGGTATTCGGCGAGGGTTAGGATGGCATTTGGCGTACAAAACCGTTTGATGAACCCCGGTACCGAAAATTCCATAAAATGCTCACCGGTACGGCCAACGCGGTAACATGCGGTGCAAAATGAAGGCAGGTATCCTTTTTCGAGCAACTCTTCGATTACCTCGCCCAACGAGCGTGAATCGTTTACCTTAAATTGTTCCCTGTTGAGGTTTTGCCCCTCATTAAGCGATCCGGCATAGCCACCGATTTCCAGTTTGGTGCCACCATCAATTTGAGAAACGCCATATTGCATCACCTCTGTCCGCACCTCCGGGGTTTCGCGGGCTGTGAGTATCATCCCGGTATAGGGTACAGCCAGCCTCAGAATGGCTGCCAACCTGATAAAATCCGCGTCATTCACCTGGTACTTCGGGTCAATATTGAGCGCAGAAGCATCTTTGATCCGTGGAAATGAAATGGTATGTGGCCCGACATTGTAAGCTGCCTCAAGGTGATTGGTGTGCCGCACCAGTCCCATAACTTCATAACGCCAGTCGTACAAACCAAACAAGGCACCGATACCTACATCATCAACGCCCGCTTCCTGTGCGCGATCCAGCGTTGTCAGGCGATTTTCGAAATTCTTTTTTGGCCCGCCCAGGTGGTACCACCCATAGGCTTCGGGATGATATGTTTCCTGAAAAACCTGGTAGGTGCCGATACCGGACGCTTTTACGATTTTGTAGCCCTCAATATCGAGAGGCGCTGCATTGATGTTGACACGTCGGATTTCGCCATTTCCCCTTTTCACACTATAAACGAGTTTAACGGTGTGGGCAATATATTCAGCGCTGTACATCGGATGCTCTCCATAGACCAGGATCAGGCGTTTCTGTCCGTTATTCTCCAGGGCTTCCGTTTCGCTGATTATCTCCTCATCGTTTAATTTCCGCCTGATCGCAAATTTGTTGGATGCTTTGAAACCACAGTATTTGCAATTGTTCACACAATGATTACCGATATAAAGCGGCGCAAACAGGACAATGCGATTGCCATATACTCTTTGTTTCAGGTCGCGGGCGCCTTG
>JABMQA010000505.1 GCA_013203545.1 Bacteroidota bacterium | reverse complement strand
GGACATGGTCTGTTATTAATGGCAGTGGTGGAAGTTTTGAAAATGCAAATGACCCAAATGCCTTGTTTACAGGTGAGTCATGTACATTATATGAATTGAAATGGAATGTTTCAACTGAGTGTCATACAAATGCAGATACACTTTCTCTTGAATTTGATGCCATTCCAACCATTGCATTCGCAGGACAAGACACCATCATCCATACTGAAAATCTAACAATTTCATTAAATGCAAATACACCCATAGTTGGCGTTGGTGAATGGTCTGTCATTTCAGGTGATGGAGGTACATTTGCTGATAATAATGACCCCCAGACTGAATTTATTGGCCTCTCCTGCATGGACTATGAACTTGGTTGGTCTGTATCCACTGATTGTCATACAAATTCAGACTCTGTGGGAATTGAGTTTTATGCCATTCCTACTAATGCAGATGCTGGTGAGGATATTATTATTAATGATGAGAATCTTATAGTAACATTAAATGCCAACACACCTGTTGTTGGTAGTGGTGAATGGAGTATTTTATCCGGGGAAGGCGGATCATTTAGTAATGTGAATAATCCCAATGCTGAATTCACTGGTGAAGCATGTACAACATATCAACTATTATGGAATATTTCAACAGCCTGTGATACATCAACAGATACTTTACTGGTTGACTTTTACACTCTTCCAACAGAAGCGTATGCTGGGGAAGATCAGTTGGGATTACCTGGATCATGGACTACCCTTGCTGCCAACACACCTGAAATTGGTGAAGGTTTATGGAGTATTTTACAGGGTGAAGGTGGTCAGGTTACTACACCCAATAATCCCAATTCAATCTTTCTTGGGCAGGTGAATGAGCATTATATCCTGGAATGGAGCATTGCAACTACTTGTGATACTGCAAGGGATGAGGTGAATGTGGCGTTTGGGTTTATTCCATATAACCTGCCCGACACCCTCATCGCCTGCCACCAGGACAGCCTGATACTTGATGCAGGAACAGGTTTTGAAAATTACCTCTGGTCAACCGGTGATACCACGCAAACGCTGGCTGTTTTTCAAACCGGAACTTATTCTGTAACAGTTGAAAATAGTTTTAGCTTTACGGCCACTGACTCCACTTACGTAATAATTATCAATGCGCACATTGCCCAAAACGACACTACCATTTGTATGGGAGATAGTGTGGAGTTAGAGGTGCAAGCAACAAATAATTTCTCCCTCAGCTTTGATGGGGTGGATGATTATGTTGTGGTAAACCCCTTTATTAGAAATGCTAACTCAGACCTAACAATTAATGTGTATGCAAAGGGTCAAGGAACTATGACATGCCCCAAAACACCTACATATGAAAGTTATTTTTCTTACAATATTGATGTCAACGGAAACAATATAGGTTTTCATTTAGGGGAGTGGGCTTCAAGTCACCTATGGGAAGTCAGTAATATGGGAGATTTATCTTTAGATTATCAATTTTATTCTATTACCCTTGATGATTTAGGTAACGGTTCAACTCTTGCAGAAGTATTTTTAAATGGGGTTTCTTTAGGACAATATACCTATTCTTATTCAATCCCATCATATTCATTTATGGAAATTGGAAGAAATATTATTGAACAAAATGGTATGTTTGATGGAGTGATTTCAGAGATTCAAATGTGGGATGGGTTACTTACATTACAGGAAATCCAATCCTACATGTCAACTCCACCGAAAGGAAATGAACCAGGATTAGTAGGCTACTGGAATTTTGAAGAGGGAACAGGTACAATTGCTTATGATCAAACAACTAATGGTAATGATGGTACTATCAATGGCGCCACCTGGAGCACGGATGTGCCGTTTGGCGGCAACAATTCAATCCTATGGTCAACAGGCGACACAACTGCAAGCATTACAGTAAGCCCGGCCCAAACAACTACTTATTGGTTGCAAAAAACCCAAAACGGAGTTAGCTGTGCCGATAGCGTCACCGTGACGGTGATGCAACCACCAACTGCAGGTGCAGGCACTGATACAACAATATTGTATTCTGGTAACTATACTTTATCAGGTACTGCAACTAACCAACAATCTGTACTTTGGACGACATCCGGTGATGGCACCTTTGATGATGCCACTTTGCTGGCAGCTACCTACACTTCCGGTACAAATGACATTACAAACGGCTCGGCAACATTAACCTTAACTGCATTTGCTTTCACACCCTGTGGTGATG
>JABMQA010000504.1 GCA_013203545.1 Bacteroidota bacterium | reverse complement strand
TTCCGGGATCGTATACTTTAGAAACAACTAAATCAGGCTATTCTACGGCTTACAGCGGATTGCTTTCCATTGTTTCTTCCCAGGAAACCATTTATAATTTCTATCTTGGCATTAGCGCGCAGACCGATCTTGCCATTAGCAGTCTTACCACTATCCCTACTCCCGGAGAGACTGACCCGCTTAAGATAAAATTAACGGTTAATAATTTCGGGGGTGTTGATATTTTGGGTGCACAGCTAAAAATTACCACCGAAGACCTCCATCTCAGCAATCCTCCTGTCGTGGTCTTTTATACGGGAACCATTCCGATAATACCTGCTTCAGCACAGGAAATAATTGAAATTCCATGGTCACCCACTTCTTCAAATTGCAGGGTTACCGCGCATATCGATCCTGATAATCTTATCCCTGAAATTGATGAGCAAAATAATGTATTATCACACATTTTCCAATTTTCACCACCTCAGGTGTTAAGCGTAATTGCACAATACGACGGGAACAACGACCCGGATGTGATAGGGCAATTTATGTCAGACATACCTGGTTTAACCAATGTTTTTACAGCTACGGTATTCGATCCCGAAGGTTCTTCAACCATCGAAAGGGTTGAATTTCGTTTTGGTAATGCTTTTACCATTTATGATTACAATGGATCGGATGGATGGTGGATTGAAGCAATTATGGAGGGTTTGCCCGAAGAAGATTTCCTTCTCGAGGTATATGCCTTCGATCAAACCGGTATGATGTCAGAACCGAACGTGAAAATTATTGATATGTTCCCCGCTCCCGACTGGTTCTATCATTTTGAGCTCATGGATCCTTACTCTTCTCCCTATTCTTTTGAGAACGGTTATTTTATCATGGACCTGACACTGAGGTCCGTTCATGGGGGAGGAAATATTTTTGATCTTTCTTACACCATTGATAAGGAGGTTGCATTAATAGGTTCGTCACTTAGCGAAATTGACGGGAGTATTGTTGTGGAATTCGGAATACCGCTTGATGCCTCATTAAACCCATATCTCGATGGAGGCTTTAATCTTAATCAAATGATTCTTGATGAATACATCGGACCCCATCAGGCAGCAATTAATTTTGTTTTAAATCCGGATTACTCACTACAGGCTGGTATTTTCAATTTTGATGAAAAAATAGCATTATACGACAAGGAATATCAATACTGGTCAGATACCCTTGTTGCCGGAAACCAGGCATTGCTCGGTATCGGTTTCGATGTGTTTGACAATATGGATTACGCATCATTTATAACAAGCGATCTCGAAAACACCGATTTTTATCTTGGTTCTGATATCACCAACTCAGTGAACGGAACCAATTATGTACAACTGCTTTACGGTCTGGCAAACAGTTCTGCCGTGGTTTCACCGAGGCTTTCCCTTACCTTCGATCTCGATTATTCAACAAGCACTGGTTTCACGTCAAATACAAACGGCGGGTTTGAAGTAGGATATAACATCATCAACAGTTTCTTTTGGGGATTGTATGATGATGATATTATTGAAGGTGAACTCGGGCCATGGGACCTGGGAATCTATGGACAGACTAACAATCCGAAGACAGATACTTCACTCGTTTTGCCACAATCCCTTCCTTATCCCGTCATCCGGGCAGATGCCAATGGCAATCTTGCCGTTATCTGGATTTCGGATAAAGATACGGCACAAGCACAGATTAACCCGGAAGTTACATTTACCTA
Source organism: Bacteroidota bacterium (assembly GCA_013203545.1). Classification (GTDB taxonomy): domain Bacteria; phylum Bacteroidota; class Bacteroidia; order Bacteroidales; family 4484-276; genus JABMQA01. The sequence goes on along the minus strand of JABMQA010000504.1, from coordinate 2,188 downwards.
TCGGCCAAACCAGGGGAACTGGATCGATGATGTCGATATTACGTCAAACGGCTTTTTCGAATCCGCTCCCGATATCTCTTTTATGAATTCTAATGCAAACGATGAGATACTGATGGCAGTTTGGACACAAAACAGTATAACATCACCTAAAACCAGGGATGAAAATGATATGTATGAAATCCTTAATGCCCAGGATATATTTTATGCTGTTTATGATACGGTTACGGGTTGGCGTACACCCGCGGCTATTATTCAGGATACATTGGGAGCGCTATACTCTGATGGCGTTCCATCGGTTGATTTTTCCGATAATTCGCAGGGCCTTGTGTTATGGACACGCTCAAGCGATACGACCAATCCGCTTGCTGCCGGAGTATTGGATATATATTATTCAGTTTGGATTGATTCATCATGGTCTGCACCGGTTGTTTTGATTAATGATAGTAAAAGTAACTTTGAGCCGGTGGTAAGGTATGCCCTGGGTGGAAATACCGCAATTGCCGTTTGGCAAACCGATGGAGATGGTTCCCCACAAACTGAAAACGATAATGAATTGGCTTACAGTTATTGGAACGGGACAACATGGTCATCTGCTTCTCCTGTAGTGACAGGCAATTACTTAACCGAGAAAAATCCAACACTTGCCACGCTCACAAACGGTGATTTTATATGCTCCTGGGTTGAATCGGAATTTGATATTTCCGGAATTCAACAGGAACATCACCTCTATTATAGTGTCTGGGATCATAATAATCAAACATGGGACACTCCCGAAATAGTTGTTTCAAGTCCGTTTTTTATCGAAGAGCCTGTTTTGAATGTCGATACCCGCAATATCGCAGGTGTTGTCTGGAAAGGGTATAATGGTTTTGACGGCGACCTCTATTTTTCAGCAAAAGATATGTCGGACGTTTCTTCAATATGGACCAACCCCCAACCCTTAACCAACGATGACCTGACCGACTGGTTGCATACTGCTGCCATCGACGCTTACAATAATGTACACTTTGTCAATTTTCAATATGATTTCCTGAATACAGCTACCGATGGGAAAGGTGCAGGTGATTTTTATGACGGATTAACATTTAAATCTTATGGCTTAAAAGACAACGGTATCCTGGATAGCCTACTAAACCAGGGTAGTACAGGAATACTCCCCGATCTGTTCACACAGGATAGTCTGCTTACCTATACGCCTGATACAATTTTATTTGTAGGTGATACTGTTAACTTTTCTTCATTATACAAAAATGAGGGAACCTTTCATTCCGGCGAATTTACCGTATCTGTTTACAAGAATGAAACGCTATTCAATGCGTTTACCACATCCCTGGCTGCCGGCGAATCTGAAACTTTGGATTTCGAATGGATCGCCGAAACAGGGATCCATACATTTATGGTTCTATTGGATTCAGCAAATGTTGTTGAAGAGTTGGTTGAAGATAACAATTCGGCTTCTGTCACTGTACAGGTAGCACCCGACCTGGCAGCATTAACGCTTGTTCCTTCCAATGAAAACCCATTGGTAGCCAACCCCGTACAATTATTAGCTGATATCGGCAATCTGTCAGGCTCACGGGCTGATGATATCATAGTCAGGTTCTTTGATGGTGAAGTTCAAATGGGTGAGGATATTATTATCGACTCACTTATTGTGGGAGAAACCGCACAGGTATCTTCAAATTATACAGCTTTGAGCGGCGAAAGAAATCTTTCTGTTGTTGTCAATCCCGATCATGTAATTCCTGAATCAGATTATGACAATAATTCATACAATACCATTCTGGATGTCAGGGCAGACCTGACACTTTATGCTGACCAGATAAATTTCGATGACCAGGGGTCTGTTGTTGCAATAAACGCGTACATTCATAATATTGGCGGGGCTGTTTCAATTCCAGCTAATGTTCAGTTCTGGATTGGTAACCCATTACTTCCAGGGAGTGAAAAAATCGGGGAAACATCAACCCTATTACTACAAGCGCTCGACAGCACACTTGTTTCAATAAACTGGGATGCGCCCTATGGGCAATCAATAGTATATATAAAAATTGATTCGGCCAATGTGGTATCGGAACGAAATGGTATCCCCTCAAAAACCAGTTATATTAACAATCAGAAGTTAATAAAATTTAATAGAACATGAAGAATAGACCAAAAAGAATACAATTTTTGCAAAGAATAATAA
>JABMQA010000503.1 GCA_013203545.1 Bacteroidota bacterium | reverse complement strand
TCTTTTTGCAATTCCTGGCCTTTCTTTCTTGTATTTATGTTAATTAAATTAACCATGAATATCTCTTTTAGTTTTAAAAATTCAAAGAACGTTTTTTAAATTTGCAAACATACGAGGTCGTCAATCAATTTAACCTGACAGAGTCCTCCCCCTGGCGGACCTGTCAGAGTTAAATTACCAATTTTCCATTTTTTACACTCTCATCTCTCATCTCCCTGCTCTTTGCTCTTCGATCTATACTCTTTGCGCTTAGTTCTCCCCTTCCCTCCATTCACCGACCCCCACCCGCCATTCACCGATTTTCTATGGATTGGTTATGTGTTATCCGCCTATTTTTGCCACATCATGCAAATAATAAAATAAAAATAACAAAAATTAAACATTATGACACATTGTAATCAGTCAAGCACACCAAAAACAATTGCAGTAGCACTGCTCATTATAGTTGCCGGTGTACTATTTCTCCTTGATGGTATCGGGGTAATACCTTATGAATTAAGCAGAATATTTATCTCATGGCAAATGCTGCTCATCGTAATCGGCATCTTTAACCTGCTTTCTTCACAACACAAAGTAACGGGTTTGATCCTTATCGCTGTTGGTGGTGTCTTTATGTATGCGAAATTATTTGGCTTACAATATAATGCCTGGAGCATAATCTGGCCAACTGTACTTATCGTTATTGGCATATCTATCCTGTATAGTCACAACCGTAAAGGCAGAAAAGCGTATCATCAGATAGGGGAACCCGTTGATGACAATGCTGATACAATTGATGAGGTAAGCATCTTTAGCGGCAGCGAAAAAATTATCACGAGCCAGAATTTTCGTGGAGGAAAAGTCGTTAGCATCTTTGGCGGAACTGAACTGGATTTTACCAAGGCCCAACTATCTGATGGTAAAAATGAAATCGAAATATTTTACACTTTTGGTGGCTCAACCATGATTGTGCCTCCCGATTGGGAAATAAAAATAGAAGTGACGAGTGTATTTGGCGGATTTTCCGATAAACGCTATAAAACAAGACAGGTAATGCCAGAGACCGATAAAACACTCGTTATTAAAGGCCTGGTGATTTTTGGAGGTGGTGAAATAAAGAGTTATTAAAGGATATGTTAAACCCAATTCTATCGGATAGAAAAAATTTCCTGGTTTATCTCTTCTCAGGAATATTTGTTTCGGTGCTGCATTTTGTGATACTGAGCTTCTTTTTTGGGCTCCCACCAATGGTATCTGCAGCCGATGCCCTCGTCTATACAACGCTGTTGTTTTTATTGGGCATCGGGATATGGTATATGGTCAGTTACCTCTCCATCAGCGACCAGTCGTATCACCTGGTTCTTGCCGACCACCTGGTAACCGGTGGGATCATTATTCTGTTGTGGTTGTTTGGAGGCTTCTTTATACTTGATGGGCTATTTGCCGGGGATATTAATTACCAGGAATTCCTGGGTATTTCACTACCGTGGAGATTTGTATATGGTATCCTGCTTTATGCCGTACTTGTTATGATTTACTATTTGATGAATTATTACCGCGTTTACCAGGAAAAACTCATGCAGGAGGCCGAACTGAAGCAAATCATCAAAGAATCCGAATTGAACCTGCTGAAATCGCAAATAAATCCACATTTTCTGTTCAACAGTCTTAACTCAATTAATTCGCTGATCATTGCTGATGCGGAAAAGGCCAGGGAGATGATCATTGAGTTGTCCGATTTCCTGAGGTACACAGTTCGCACAAATGAAAAGGAGACTGTTACGCTGAAAGAGGAACTTGACAATATCCAATGCTATCTTAATATTGAAAAAATCAGGTTTGGAGATCGCATACTTGTTGAAGATGAAATTGAAGATGCATGTCTTGAAAGGAAAATCCCCAACATGATCTTACAACCCTTTTTTGAAAATGCCGTTAAACATGGTGTAAATGAAAGCACAGATGCGGTTACAATTACAACAATGTGCACTACCACCGACGAAGATCTCACAATCAGTATCAGCAATAACTTCACTGCCGGAAGTATCTCAAAAAAGGGGAAAGGTATTGGAATAGAAAATATTAAAAAGCGAATGATGTTGCACTATAAAAGAAATGACCTGGTGAACATCCGTAAAAAAAGCAATATCTTTGAGGTTGTCCTCACCTTTCCAAACCAGGAAAACATCGAAAAAAACTGACATGAACACCGAAAAACAAGTAAAAGCAATCATCATCGATGATGAAGAATTGGCAAGAAAAGTCATAATAAAGTATCTTGACGACCATGACAATATAAAAATAATGGAGGAATGCGAAAATGGTTTCTCAGGTTTAAAGGCTATCAACAATCATATACCGGATATCATTTTCCTGGATATCCAGATGCCCAAGATCAATGGTTTCGAGTTACTCGAAATACTGGATGAAAAGCCTGTGATCATCTTTTCGACAGCACATGATGATTATGCCATCAAGGCTTTCGAGCACAGTGCGGTGGATTATTTACTGAAGCCTTATTCGAAAAAACGTTTTGATGAGGCCCTGAAAAAAGCCCTGGAACGGATCGGACAAAAAAACCAGGGTGATGATCATTTGATGGGTCTAAAGAGGGAAATTGAGCAAGCGGAGCAACCTCTTCAAAGAATTGTTGTAAAATCGGGCAACCAGGTTGATGTGATTCCTGTAAACGAGATCGAGTACATCCAGTCGGCTGATGATTATGTTGAAATTTTCACTGGAGCAAAACGATTTCTAAAACAGAAGCCACTCAAATATTTCGAGCTAAACCTGGATCCTGAACTGTTTATTCGTGTACACAGATCGTATATTGTAGCGGTTGATCAGATCACGAAACTTGAACCCTATTCAAAAGACAGTTTTGTATTGATCCTAAAAAACGGAACCGAAATCACCGTGAGTAAAAGCGGCTTGCAGAACCTGAGAAGCCGGTTGCAGTTTTAGCAGGGAAGGATGAGGGTTATGTGTTCCGTGTTCTGCTGTCCGTGTTCCGTGTTCTGCTGTCCGTGTTCCGTGTTCTGATTTATGAGCAAGGCGGGGCAGTTAATTTTTAATCTTGAATTTGTTTTGTAAGCATAATTATGAAAATACCTTTGGATTTGAAATCCAAAAAAATTATTTTTGTCATTATCTGAAATTAAAATCCTGACATGATGAACCCACAATTTTTTATAGATAAATTCCCATTTCCGATTGCATTCAGTATTGAGCCATTAAAAGCTTACTGGAATAATCTTATTGAAAATGAAGACAAATACATATCGGCCACAGCCAAAAATATGGTGGAACTGTTTGTGAAAAATCCGGATATTGCCAACAATTTCAACAATTGCGACATACTCAAACAATGCGAAGATGAGATTGGGCATCTGCTCTCTGGCATTATTTCTCCTTTCCAGAGAGAACATGGCATTTTTGGCGCGAGCATCCCCTACCATACAAACATGCTGTATTCGACCAAAGCCTTTAAAAAAATATTAGGTGAAACGGAAGAAGAAATCAATACTGCTATTTTTGGCAAGAATAATAAAAACCTTTATGGGCCAACGCTTCATGCATACAGTCTCATTTTAAAAAAATTTTACGATATCGATGCTTCCTTTGATATTCCGGAATTCAACATTAAAAGATTCGATCCTGAATCGGGACTGGTTAAATACTATCATTTGAATGTAGATATGCGGTTTGTTGATATTAAACAAACGGGAAAAATACCTGCCCCGGGCAAAAAAGATCTGTCACAACTTATTGACAGCTATCATGACCTATCTTTATGGCAAAAAATAATACCCCCCGACAAATTTCTTTTTGAAGGTTTCGGGATGTTTCACATACATGAAAATACAGTTCAGCAGGCCGTCACTTCCATGCAAAATAAACTTCTAGATAAGGAGTCGATTATCAACCGCACCAAACTCCAAAAGATAGAAAAAAGGATGAAGTCGTTGCTTGGATTGCCTGATATAAAGTTAGGAATCGCTGTTTTTAACGATGATCCCCGATCATTCTCACTATTCAGAAACACATGGATAACGGTATTGAGTGATCCGGAATTTGTTTGCAGGAATTACAAAAATACACTTTACGAAAAAGCGGCCATAAAAGGCCATCCCATGATAATTGGCGATTTGAATGACCTTAAATCAAAGTCGATTATCGAAACCAGGCTGGTTGAGGAGGGCATCAGAAGTATTCTTATTGTTCCCCTTCATTATGAGGAAGAATTGGTTGGATTGCTGGAAATAGCTTCTCCCAATCCGGATGAACTCAACACCGGCTCACTGGTAAGGATACAGGCCATCCTAACAGCATTTGGCATCGCCGCCAAACGGCAGGCTTCCGATCTCGAAAATCAGATCAAAGCAAAACTTCAGGAAGAATTTACTGCCATCCACCCCACCGTTGCATGGAAATTTAAAGAGGTGGCAACCGATCTGTTAAACATGGAGCTGGGAAATATCCCACAACAGAAACCGTCGATTGTTTTCAAAGATGTCTATCCGTTGTTTGGTGTTTGTGATATCAAGTCGTCATCCAACGAACGGAACAGGGCAATAAAGGCAGATCTGGTTGAGCAGTTAAAAATGCTGTCAAATGTTATCGATCATATTAAGCGTGTGAAAGCTATGCCCATACTCGACCATTTCCAGTTTAATCTCGGGAACGATATACAGTCCATCGAAAATGAGTTGAGCACAGGTGATGAAGTAAAGATATTAACCTACATCAAAATGGAGGTGGAACCTGTTCTGAAACATTTATGCAGGCAGAATGAAAACCTGGAGGGAATTGTAGATGTTTACTTTGAAATGCTCGATCCTGAACTTGGCATTCTATATAAGCGGCGGAAAGATTTTGAAACCAGTGTGGCGATTATCAACGAAACTGTGGGTAACCTTTTGGAGAAACGTGAGGACGAAGCCCAACAAATGTTTCCACATTATTTCGAAAAATACCGTACCGATGGCATCGAACACTCCATATACATCGGGGAATCACTCGTTCAAAATCAGGAATTCAATTCTATTTACCTTAAAAACCTGAGGCTTTGGCAGCTTAAAACGATGTGTGAAATCACACAGGCAACCACATTGATCAGGCCCGGCCTGCCCACTGCCCTCGAAACCACGCAAATGATCCTGGTACACGGACAACCGCTTAGCATCAGGTTCCGGGAGGATGAAAAGAAATTCGATGTGGATGGCGCCTATAACCTGCGGTACGAAATCACAAAGAAAAGAATCGACAAGGCATATATCAAAGGTAAGGATGAAAGGGTGGTACAGCCGGGATACCTCGCCATCATTTATTCCCATCAGGCCGATAAAGATGAATATTCAAAATACATCGAATCAATGATCGATGCCGGATACCTTGAGGATGAAGTTGAATTTTTCGGAATTGAAGACCTCCAGGGAATATTAGGGCTGCAGGGAATCAGGGTAAAGGTTAAAACCAACAATCCGGAATTCGAAAATGAGCATATGGAAAAAATTGTGAACGAAGCTCATAATTGAAAATAAATAAGGTTTTGAATTGTCCAACAGGAAATTGGGCAAAAGACAGGTGCGCATGGTGAGCTGTTTGGTTGCCTTCTTAAATAAAGATATTATAGTACTTCAAAATGTCTTTTGACCTTCACATATTTTTTTTCTTATCGATGTGCTTGTTTTTAAATAAATAATTAATACTTTTGCAGGCCGAAATTTGAAAGGTATTAAAACATGAAAAAAGACATTCATCCAAAAGATTATCGTTTTGTTGTATTTCAGGATATTTCAAACGGCTATTCGTTTTTATCGAAGTCAACGGCTTCAACAAAAGAAAAAATCACCTATGAAGATGGTAAAGAGTATCCGCTGATCAAACTTGAAATCTCACATACTTCGCATCCATTCTTCACAGGAAAAATGAAACTTGTTGATACTGCCGGTCGTGTGGATAAATTCAAGAACAGGTACAAAAAGCATCTCGAAGGCAGAAACCCACAATAAAGTATTTCCAGAAAAGAATTCTGACAAAATAGAGGCTCTCAATAACGAGGGCTTTTCTTGTTTTACCACCCTTATTGTAAAGTGTTTGGGCAGATAATTTACACAATGGCACCTCATATCAATAATTTTCATAGATTTGCAATTGTTCCAACCCGACCAGGGAAAGGATGTCAGACAAATTATTTAGAATCAACCACAATTGTTTTTTTATGAATTACGTACTTTTTGACGATTATGCCCGCAACTATTTGTTGCCACTAACATTTACCCGTCCGGTAGCTGATATACGAATCGGGATTTTAACCATCAGGGAGAAATGGGAAAATCTATTAAAAGCAAAAACTTCCACCCTCACCGAAGATTACCTGGGTAAAAAATATTCGCTCAAACGGGAAAAGAAGATTATGCTGATTAACGGTTCCATCCTCCCTACACGAGAGCTGGTAAGGAAAATAAAGCGGCTTAGCCTAAATGAGTCGCTTGTTAAAGATGACTGTGTAATTGCACAATACATCAATACAGATGAACTTGAAAACAGCCTTGACAGTGAAAATGAAAGGATAAAACAGATATCACTCAGGGATCAGTTTTTGAAAATTGACAACCCTTGTGATATTTTTTCCAATAATGAACGGGCCATAATCAACGATTTTCCATTGGTAACACGTGGCAGAAGGAACAGGCGGCCAAATGCCACCAATACGGTAATCGGAAGGGGGATGCTATTTATTGATCCGCTGGCGAAAGTTAACGGAGCCATCCTTAATACACAAACCGGCCCCATTTATATCGGGAAAAATGCCGAAGTAATGGAAGGTAGTGTAATAAGGGGGCCTTTTGCATTGTGCGAAAACAGTACCGTTAAAATGAATGCCAAGATTTATGGACCCACCACTATCGGGCCTTCCAGCAAAGTGGGAGGGGAACTGAACAATGTTGTGATTTTTGGCTATTCCAACAAAGCGCACGATGGTTTTCTGGGAAATTCGGTTATTGGGGAGTGGTGTAACATTGGTGCCGATACCAATTCATCCAACCTGAAAAATACATATGATGAGGTGAAAATCTGGAGTTATCCCAACCAGACATTCGTTGGCACCGGTTTGCAGTTTTGTGGTTTGATCATGGGCGACCATTCAAAATGCGCCATTAATACGATGTTTAATACCGGAACCGTGATTGGCGTGAATGCCAATATTTTTGGCCCGGGATTTCAGCGAAATTTCATAGCCTCATTTTCATGGGGGGGCACACACGGATTTTCAACCTATGATATCGATAAAGCCCTTGATGTTGCAAGAATTGTTTACAAGCGAAGAGGGATCGAATTTACTGACAACGATGAAAGCATTCTCAGGCACATTTCCGGATTGTCAATTGAAAATACCAGGTATTAATTCAAATTATTTCGTGAATTCAATAGACCTGAACCACATCATGAATTCCTTGCCAATATTACAGTTTTGCTTATTTGGCATATTAGTTGACCGGAGGAGACCTACAATTGTATTTATCAGGCTTGTTTTTAAAATTTGATCTTCCAAAACATCACAT
>JABMQA010000502.1 GCA_013203545.1 Bacteroidota bacterium | reverse complement strand
GGGATCGGGTGGACTGTTGTCGCTGGTAATGGATACGTTTTGTGCATTAAGGCCGGATCCAAATAGAAGGAGCATGCACGCCAGGAGGGCGCAGGGTAATAATTTTATTTACATAGGAAATCTTTTTTTGGGTTTAACAAATCATTTCAAAAATGCTTTTGATCGAATAATTTCGACAAAAGCGACTGCAATTTAAAAATTTATCTATTTATGTAAAAATATTTAGCCTGAATTATTCATAAAATCACAAAAAAGAGGGAAAATGTTTTGGTCATCTCATTGATAAACAGTATCTTTGAGTTGTCAAAAACACAAAATCATTTTCCCATGGGTAAAGATAATATTAATTCAGCAAACAATACTACCAAACACGAAAACCCTCCCCAGCTTTCGCTCTTCAACCTAAGCAACCTTGATCATAAAAAGGTTGAGGCAAGTTTTACTTTGAAACAAACCTCCAATGACGGCGGTTTGCTATTGCTGCGGGAAATGGATAATCTGACTGGTATAATAGACAGGTTGTCAACCTGTTTAGAAGACGCTCGGAATCAAAGCTATGTGCAACATTCATACGGTGCTTTATTAAGGCAACGTATCATGCAAATTGCTGCCGGCTATGAAGATGCCAATGATTGCAATACGATGAAAGATGATGAGATATTAAAGATCTGCAGCGAATCATCCCAAACGCTTTCATCGCAACCTACCATGAGCCGGTTTGAAAACCAGGTAAGTTCAACACAACTCTATAGGATAGCAAAGTCCTTTGTTGATCATTTTATTTCCTCATACCAATCAGAACCAGGGATAATTATCCTTGATAGTGATGATACCAGCAGCTTAACATATGGAAATCAACAATTGACTTTGTTTAATAATTACTATGGAGACTACTGTTACATGCCTTTACATATATACGAAGGGTTTTCCGGCAAACTAATCACCACCATCCTCAAGCCTGGCCGCCGAAGCAAAAGTCTTGATGTTTTTACAATCCATAAACGCATCATAAGCTATTTACGTGAACATTGGCCAAATACCATGATCATTCTTCGTGGCGACAGTCATTTTTGTTCAAAAGAAATGATGGAGTGGGCCTGTGGGATGCGTAATGTTGAATTCATTACAGGCCTTACCGGCAACAGTGTTTTGAATGATAAGGCCAAAGTAACAATAGAAAGTGCACAACGCGAATTCAAACAATACGGCAAAGCTGTTAAGCGGTTCCATTGTTTTCAATACAAGGCCGGCAGTTGGGCTTTCCCCGAGCGGGTCGTGGTGAAGGTTGAGGTTAGCAGTATGGGCACAAACGTACGGTATATCGTCAGCAGTTTGCAGAACATCCGTTCGAGGGCCCTTTATGAGCAGGGGTACTGCATCAGGGGGGCAGCTGAACTACGGATAAAGGACCATAAAACCTACCTGAAGTCAGACAGGATGTCATGCAACAGCTTCAAGGCAAACCAGTTTCGCCTTTTCCTCCATTCAGCGGCATATGTATTGATCCATTCATTGCAAAACGAAATACTCCAGGGAACAGAATTCTGCAAGGCAACCATGAGGACAATACAGCTAAAGGTGATCAAAGTAGCTGCACAGGTAAAAGTACTGAAATCAAAAATAAAGATCGAACTGCCTGCCAGCTTTTACAGTCAAAATGCGTTCGTTAAATGCTTCCAGGTGTTCGAAATCTTGAGGTTATGATCCAGTAAAACGTATCTAATTGTTCTTCAATGTATTGCCCGTCTCAGCCCGCCAAATCCTGCGTTTTATAACAAAAACAGGCAGGTAGGACTATGCCTAATCGTAACCAGGAAATTATTGTAAACTATACACAAACCAGGAAAATCCTACTTTTACCATTGTGAAATTACAATCATATGCGCTGTTGCTGAATGTTTGGGGCGCAAAATTGAGTTTATGAATTAATCAGGTTAGATATTTTCATATTAATTTATATTTTATCTAAATAGGTGATTAGGGGATATCTCCGGGGTCAACCTGCCCTGCATTGGTATATAAAATCCATGGGGCTGTTAATAGTTTTGGTTCGGATTTTATTATAACAAGGGGGACAGATTTCTTCCGTCAGCTGACGGGTTGTGCCGAAGCCTCGCCTCGCGAACGGTCAGCCCTTTGGGAAAATAACCTATGCCCACGATTAACGTTTGCTGCTTCTCACAGCAACTGGGCGTATGCATAGCGAGTGATAATATTATTATTGGGACATTCCATTCAACCGGGCACCTAATAGACGCATCAGGCCGGCATCTGTTATCAATTTGCCATTAGGGATGCCATCCCTGGGCTATTCAGTTATTATAAAACCTGCACAATTCCCAAAAAGATTTTAAGCTGGATTGAAACTTTGGCTGGAGGGATGGCATCCCTCTCCATTCGATATGCTACTGCATTGGCATTTGCCAACAGGGATGCCATCCCTGGGCTATTCAGTTATTACGAAACCGGCACAATTCCCAAAAAGATTTTAAGTTGGATTGAAACTTTGGTTGGAGGGATGGCATCCCTCTCCATTCGATATGCTAATGCATCAGCATTTCCACTACCTTGCCAAGCGCTGCATCTGCGCCAGAAACAAATCTTTTTTGCCCCTGGCCACGGGTACCTCGGTGCCATCCGTTAATTCGATGTAGCCCCCTTCGTGGCGGATATATTTTTTTACATATTCGAGGTTGATGAGGTGGGAGTTGTGGGGGCGGAAGAAGTTTTTATCGGCAAGCAGTTCGTGGTATTCTTTCAGGTTACGGGATACCAGTATTTTGCGGCCATCCACCAGATAAAACCACGAGTAGCTCCTGTCGGCTTCAACCCTGAGGATGTCTTTGGTGTTGAGGTACTCCATGCCTTCGGAGGTTGGAATGGCCAGTCGGCTGGGCATGGTGGAACGCAGGTTTTGGAAGAGGTTGCTGTAATTCTGGTTTTGAAAGCTTTCGTCGAAGTGTTTTTGAATGATTTTACCGGCAGCAGCTATAAATTCCTTTATATTGATGGGTTTAAGAATATAATCCACCGCACTCAATTTAATGGCCTGGATGGCATAGTGGTTGAATGCCGTTACGAAAACAACATCAAAGGTCTTTTCAGGAAAATGTTCCAGCACGGTAAACCCGTTTCCATGGGGCATCTCCACATCCAGAAATACAATGTCCGGATTAGTTTGCCTGATGACCTTCACGCCATCTTTTGCCGAATTGGCAGTACCAACAATTTTAAGTTCGCTGATGTGATCATCAATAATGGACTTGATGAAATTTACGGCATCGGATTCGTCGTCAACGATAACTGCTTTTAATGTGTTCATGTGATTATGGGTATATGGATGATCACTCTGGTGCCTTTGGGGCTGCCATCTTCATTTTTTAAATCGTTATATTCAATTTTCATACTGCTGCCATATAACGAAGTTACCAGCTTTAGCCTTGATTCGGTGATGGTTGTCCCGAGTGAACTGTGATTTATATTGTTATTCCGCTTTATTTCCATGGCTGCCTCCCTGCCAATTCCATTGTCCTCGATCATGCAAACAATGGTACTATCCTCAAGCTGCAGGTCAACCCGGAGGTGCCCCTTCGCGTCCCGGTGCATCAGGCCGTGGCAAATTGCATTCTCAACATATGGCTGGATGAGCATGGTGGGTATTTTATGGTCCACAATATCAATATCATCACCGATAATAATGTTATAGTTAAATTTATCTTTAAACCGCAAAGCCTCCAATTCGAGGTACAAATTCAGCGCTTCCAGCTCATCTTTCAGGGGGATGGCGGTGCGTTGAGAATTTTCCAGCGTATTGCGCATCAGGCTCGAAAATTTAGTCATGTAATCATTGGTGGATAACTTATCGTGCTGGTACATGTAATACTGGATGGAATTGAGCGTGTTGAAAATGAAATGCGGGTTCATTTGTTGTCGCAGGTTTTTCTGGGTCATTTCCGAGATGGTGTGGTTCATTTCCGAAATGCGCCTCCGGGTGTTGCTCCGGGTTTGCCTGATGATCAAAAGTGCAATTACGGCAAGCAGAATGATCAATCCCACAAGCACATAAAGAAAATATTGATTTTGCCTGAGTTTTATCGAGAGGAGCTGCATCTCCTGGAGCTTACGGTCGGCATCATAAAGCATCCTTGCGTGTTCCAGGCCTTCACGAAATCGTTGGTTTTCGAGGGAGTCATTAAATACCTTGTAAAGCTTGTAATATTGATAGGCCTTATGATGATCTACAATCCGGGAATACATATCACTCATATCCTTGTAAACCCACGACAGGTTGTAATAATCTTTAGCCTGATGTGAGAAAATGATACTACTGTCATAGTACTGCCGGGCCATGTCATATTTTTTCAGGTCCCGGTAGATGGTCCCCAGGTTGCCATAGGCGTTTGTAATACTTTTTTGCCTGCCTGAAATTTTCGCATATCCCATCGCTTCATTATATTGCCGGATCGACAGATCAAGGTTCCCGTCCAGGTAATTAACCCATGCCATGCGAAGCATATTGAAAGCCATATCTGCGGTATCCTTCAGGGCATGCCGCATGTTGTAGGATTGAATAAAATTCTCCCTGGAAAGATCAAAAATACTGTCACTCAGGTACACTTCACCAAACCTGAAAAATGCCCTTGCGATGGCGATGCTGTCGTTAAGTGATTGAACTTTGCTTAAATATTTTGAAAGGTGGTCGATCTCCTTCGACTTGTCGCCGATCCCGTTGTATGTATTTGCAAGTCCGAGGTATGCGCTGGCAATGAATTTGTCCATTTGATGTTTGGTGGCAAATTCAAGGTTATAATTGTATTGTTTAAGCGCATCCATAAACCTGCCCATGTGGAGCAGCATCAACGCTTTGTAATTGTTGGCCTCCCCAAACTTCAGGGTATCGGTCTCCGGGATTTTTTCGAGCGCTTTGTTAATTTCCTCCAATCCGTAATATGGCGACATCATCCTGTCGTATATCCTGGCTACAATAAAATGCAATTCTGCAGGAAACTCCAGCCCTTTTTCAACTACCATATCCTTTGCCATCCATGCGTATTCTTTTGCATTTTTAACATTGTCTTCTTCATCGAGGTAATAAACAGCCAGGTCCGTCATAATACCAACCTTTTCATTTTCCGATCGGGCTGTCTCGAGTTTATTGCGTAGACTATCCGGATTACACTGCGACGTGGCAATCCATGGCAATGCAAGGATAAATATAAGTAAGGCTATAATTTTTGAACTGCTGCTTAACATTTACAATCTTTATTGGCTGACAAAGTTAATTAAGAATTCCGGTGCAAGGCCCCCCTCTTTTCTAAATACCATATAAGCGCTATTTTTTACAGGTTTCGGTTTACCAATTACAAAATTCTGATCATTATTTTTTTTCTCCGATCCATAAGCGTAGTCACCCCGTGAATGTTCATTACAAAGGTAGTATGCTCCCGGTTAAGATTCACGGGGTGACAATCTAATCTGACTAATTCCTCTCGCAATCCCAAAAACTTTCGGGAGCAGAGGCCGCAAAGTATTTAATTAAGCCGCAATTAACACACCGATCAACTCCTAAGAATAAAAATCGCGTTTCTTTGATGTTTCATTATAAATCATTCTTTCATTGCGCCTTTGTGAAAACCTATGATCCCTATGTGCCTATGTGGTAAAGGAATTGAAACACATAGGCACAGTAGGGCACAGTAGAAAAAAACACATAGAAAATCTATGTGAAAACCTATAATCCCTATGTGTCTATGTTCTAAAGGACTTGAAATACATAGGCACAATAGGGCACAGTAGAAAAAACACATAGAAAATCTATGTGAAACCCTATAATCCCTATGTGTC
>JABMQA010000006.1 GCA_013203545.1 Bacteroidota bacterium | reverse complement strand
GGGGGCTGGTAGTCGCTCAATTTGCCATATCCATTTTCCTCATTATCGGTATCATTACAGTTAATAGGCAACTCAGGTATATTCAGAATAAAAGCCTTGGTTTTGATAAAGAGCAGGTACTGATATTACAATTGCCAAACCGTGCTGCCAATGATAAAATAGAGGTACTGAAAAATGAGTTGCTCTCCTACACCGACATCACATCCGTAGGAGCATCCTCCAATGTGCCTGGTGAGCGGATTCCGTTCCTTTCTGTAAGGGTTCCCGGTGACGATGACCAGCGTATTGAACAGACAGAAGATGGTGAAGATGATTCATTTGCCATGCGTACCTGGTCGGCAGGTATTGATATTGTGGATGCCCTGGGTCTGGAAATAGTGGAAGGTAGGGACTTCTCAAAGGAATTCGAGACAGATCCACAAAGTGCCTTTCTGATCAATGAAGCTGCTGTAAAGGAATTTGAATTGGAAAATCCCATCGGACATAACTTTGAATACCTGTGGGGTTTGGACGAACCAAAGAAGGGCAAAATCGTGGGGGTGGTCAAAGATTTTCATTATGCTTCACTGCACCATGAAGTAGAGCCACTTGTGATACATATTTTCCCGCAATATGTCAGGTACCTGCTGGTTAAGATGAAAACCAACGATGTACAGAGAACCGTCAGGGAGGTTGAGAAGGTATGGAGTGCGAACATTCCGTACCTTCCGATGGATTATTCCTTTCTTGATACTTCATATGACAACCTCTATAAAAAGGAGATGAATACCGGAGCAATCCTCGGAATTTTCACCATTCTTGCAATCATCATAGCAGTTCTTGGTTTGTTTGGACTGGCTGCATATATTACCGAACAGCGCACTAAAGAGATTGGTGTTAGAAAAGTGCTGGGTGCTTCCATCATCAATATCATCGGTAAATTGTCCAAGGAATTTATTCTGCTGGTAGCCATTGCAAATATACTCGCCTGGATTCCGGCAATCATTTTCCTGCGTGACTGGCTCGATACTTTTGCCTTCAGGACCAATCTGAGCATTTGGGTTTTTGTTGTTTCCGCATTTCTTTCCATTACCATAACCGTCATCACTGTAAGTACAAAAGCCTGGAAAAGCGCGAGGGCCAACCCGGTGGATGCGCTAAAGTTTGAGTAGGGGAGGGTGGTCGATAGTCCTCAGTCCGTAGTTGGCAGTCTTCAGTCCACAGTCCGCAGTCTTCGGTCTGCAATCTGCAAGCGTAAGTCTGTAGTCTGGAGCCTATAGTGAGCAGTGGACAATTACGGTTCCGAAATAGACATTTTATTCATGACTGCCGAAGGATGAATATCATATATCCAAGCTTTCAACCTATTTCTCCATGTTTGTAGGAAAGTAGTAATTTCCAATAAATGATTGGCTATATCGCTCCACATTTGAGGATCTGCCAACTGAAGACTGTGGACTGAAGACTGCCAACTGAAGACTGCCAACTGCGGCCTGCCGACTGCGGACTGCCAACTGCCGACTGCCGACTGCTGACTGCCGACTTCTTTTATTCCGCCAATTTCATTTCTACTTTGCTTTCTCGTAAATAATTCAGAAAGATTATTCCAATTTCTTGCTAATTTTTCGTAAATTAGCAGATTCTTGTGCCGGGTAATTTGTTGGGGATAATCGCAAACAATTTTATAATTTACTTGTTATCAGTATTTAACTGGAAATGGTAGGATCAAATTTGCAATTCCGAAAATAGCGTACTTTTGCAAAGTTTTTTTCCCAGGAAAAAGGGTTATCAATTGTGACTAAAAAAATATTTAAGATATGTCAATAAAATCGAAAACGTCGGACCTAAAACGCAGGATGCGTGATGCGTTAAAAGGGGGCGGAACCTTGGCCATTGAAAAGCAAAAAGCTACCGGGAAACTTACCGCACGCGAACGGATCATAGCGCTTCTTGATCCCAAATCCTTTCATGAATATGACCTGTTTGTGGAGCATGCCGCAAAGGATTTCGATATGGATAAAAAATACCTTCCGGGTGATGGTGTCATTACAGGTACCGGTAATATTACGGGGCATCCTGTGTGTATTTATGCCCAGGACTTTACCGTTGCCGGAGGATCATTAGGGCATATGCATGCCAAGAAGATCACCAAAATTATGGATCACGCCATGAAATTAAAGGTGCCCCTGATCGGTATCAACGATTCGGGTGGCGCACGTATCCAGGAGGGTGTGAATTCGCTGGCCGGTTATGGTGAGATTTTTTACAGAAATACCAGGGCATCGGGTGTGATACCACAGATCTCTGTTATTCTTGGCCCCTGTGCCGGAGGTGCGGTTTATTCGCCCGCACTTACTGATTTTGTTTTTGTTGTGGATAAAATTTCCAAAATGTTCATCACCGGTCCGGAGGTTATCAAAACCGTTCTTGGTGAGGAAATTTCGATGGAAGAGCTGGGTGGCGCCAGGGTGCATGCCGAGATTACCGGAAACGCCCATTTTTTTGCAGAAAGCGAGCAGGAGTGCTTCGACCAGATCAAGAAACTTGTGGGGTTCATTCCGTGGAACAACGTGAAAAAAGCCGATGCGTTTCCCAAAAAGAATCCCAAAAGCCGAAAATTCAAAATTGATGACATCATTCCTTCCGATCCTAAACAACCCTATGATGTCAGGGATGTGATCAGGGCAATTGTTGACGATTCCGAGTTTTTCGAGATCCAGGAACTCTTTGCAGCCAATATTGTAATTGGCTTTGCTCGTCTTGAAGGACAAACGGTAGGTTTTGTGGCCAATCAGCCAATGGTGCAGGCCGGTGTGTTGGATGTTGATTCTTCAGACAAGGCAGCCCGCTTTATCCGGTATTGTGATGCCTTTAATATCCCGCTGTGTACTTTGGTAGATCTTCCGGGTTATCTGCCCGGTATTGAGCAGGAACATGCCGGTGTTATCCGTCATGGTGCAAAAATACTCTATGCTTATTCGGAGGCCACGGTGCCTAAAATCACGCTCATTATGCGTAAAGCCTATGGCGGTGGATACATTGCCATGTGTTCTCACCACCTGAGGGCAGATTTCGTATTCGCCTGGCCCACGGCAGAGATAGCAGTTATGGGCCCTGAAGGTGCTGCAAATATAATTTTCCGTAAGGAGATTATGCAGGCAGATAACCCTGAAGAGGTGAGGAAACAAAAAATCAACGAGTACAAAAAGAAATTTGCAAATCCTTACGTGGCAGCAGCATTTGGATATATCGATGCAGTGATCGAGCCGGTGGAGACCCGGCACTTCCTGTCCCATGCATTGCAAATATCTGCGGATAAATCAGAAGTCACACCGGATAAAAAACACGGAATCCCCCCATTCTAAAAAATTAAATTTACTGCTATGGCATCCAAGGAAGAGTCACCAAAACTGAGATCTTTACTGGTGGATAATGTACTGTACAGGACTACATTTACCAGGAAGTATGAATCACGGAAACATTACGAACCCGTTGATTTCAAAAAAATTATTGCAATTATCCCCGGCACCATAAGGGGTGTATTTGTAAAGGATGGCGCAAAAGTGAGCCAGAATGATAAACTGCTTTTACTTGAGGCGATGAAGATGAAGAACGAAATTCTTGCCCCGATGGACGGGGTTATCAAAAAGGTTTACGTAAAAGAGGGGCAAAGCGTTTCCAAGCAAACTTTACTGATCGAGATGGAGTAATGAGATTGTGATTCAATTCCCTTGCTATCTGTGTCAATGTGTGCAATCTGTGGTTATTTTTTAGACGCGGATTTCCGCGGATTCATTATGATTTTTATTCCGTTGAAAAATGTGATCCTGCCCATCATAAAAAATCTGCGTTGATCTGCGTCAAAAGAAAAAGAAGACGCTGATCCTCGCAGATTATAACATAAATTATTCTGTGCAGGGTGTTTTTGTAAATGCTTTGTAGGTGGAGATTGGAATATTATCTGAGGGCCATTTTCCTGCAATACCTGATTTTATCACTATTAATGATAACAAGGTACAAACCCCTGGGATATCCCTGAAGATTTAGAGATATTTCTTCTTGGTTTGTGCTTCTCAGAAGAACCAACTCGCCCCGCATGTTATAAATGAGAATATTTATGCTTTTTTCACCTTTTAGCTTCTCAGGAATGATAATCATGCATTTCCCATCATTCGGATTCGGATGGATAAGGAGTTTATCTGTTGGATGGGTTTCGATAGAGGAATTGCTTGGGATATATAGTGAGTCGTGTTTTGCAATGAACCCATCCCATATTCCATTTGTCGCGTAAAGTGTTGTATCGCCGAAATTCACAGGATACATAAAACTTCCTGCAATAAATATCGATCCCAGGTTATCTGTT
>JABMQA010000501.1 GCA_013203545.1 Bacteroidota bacterium | reverse complement strand
CTGGTCTATTTTTCCGGGCACGGATATACCATGAAAAAGGGTTGGGGAGGCGATATGGGCTACATTGTGCCCTCCGATGCGCCAGACCCGAATAAAAATGCCGACGGTTTCAAAGACAAAGCCCTCGATATGGAATTGATGGAAGTTTATGCCAAACGCATCGACTCCAAACATGCCCTGTTTATGTTCGACTGTTGTTTTTCCGGTTCCGTTTTTTCGATGAGTAAGGCCGCCCCTGCCATTATCAATTACAAAACAAAGGAACCGGTGCGCCAGTTTATCACCGCCGGAACTGCCGACGAAGAAGTGCCCGACAAAAGCATTTTTTGCAACGAGTTCATCGAAGCCCTCAATGGCAACGGAGACCGTGACGGCGATGGCTACCTTACCGGTAGCGAATTGGGCGAATACCTTCAAACACAGGTGGTGAATTATTCCAACGAAACGCAACACCCACAATATGGCAAAATCCGTAATCCCAACCTCGATAAAGGTGATTTCGTTTTTGTACTCAATTCACAAACCATGGAAACCCTCCAGCTAAAAGAAGTGGTAATAAGCGAACCCGAACGAATCATCCGCTACGGTAGTATTGAACTTACAACCGAAATATCCGGCAGTCTTTATCTCGACGGTACATACCTGAGCCAGGTAACCAAAGACACACGCATGACCCTGAATTCGGTAACAACTGGCACGCACACCCTGAAGATTACGGGTGATGAAGCCTGGCAGGAGACGGTTAATGTCACTGAAAACATCACATCTCAGACAACAGCCAAAATTACAAGACTGGAGGTTAAGAATTTTGACTGGGAAACTGAGATGATTTTTGTAAAGGGAGGAAGTTTTACGATGGGTTGTACTCCTGAACAAGGTAGCAACTGCTTTAGTGATGAAAAGCCATCACATCAGGTAATTCTAAATGATTATTATATAGGGAAGTACGAGGTAACAAGAAATCAGTGGTCTGAGGTAATGGGAAGTATCCCAATTCGTTTTTTTGGATGCATTGATTGTCCTATAAATGGAGCTGACTGGAGTGAGATTCAGGAATTTATTAAACGGCTGAACCAGAAAACCGGAAAAAATTACCGCTTACCCACAGAGGCAGAATGGGAATATGCTGCAAGGGGAGGCAACAGAAGCAGTGGATTTATCTATTCTGGCAGTAATGTTATAGATGAGGTGGCTTGGTATGGGGGAAATAGTGAAAAAAAAACTCATCCTGTTGGGCAAAAGAAACCCAATAACCTGGGATTATATGATATGAGTGGTAATGTTAATGAATTGTGTGTTGATTGGTATGTTGAGTATGATGATATCAGCCAATTTAATCCAAGGGGTCCAGAAAAAGGAGATCATCATGTTCATCGTGGTGGTGCATGGGACGAAGGAATGTGGTATCGTAGTTCTTCTGGTTATTGTCGTGTTTCAAATCGTGAAACATCTCTTAGTGATCGGGGTGAAGGATATTGTCATATAGGTTTTCGATTATGCAGAAGTGCCGAATAAGGTAATATTAATTAAACACGTGTACAACAACGACATAAAGGAGAGGTAAAGGATATTTTATGATAAATCTCACACAATCATACCTTAATATTGAATTAAATGGAAAAAACTCAATTCCAGAATTAATTAATTGCGAAGCAAATGAAGATCTTCTAATCGATCAAAAAAATTTTAAATGTAATGGTATAGTTTTCAGAAATTGTGAATTCAAGGCTCCCTTCTATGCCTTACAAACAAATATTAAGGCAGGAATAATATTTGTCAATTGTAAATTTAGCTCACTTGCTCATTTTAGTGACTTAACAAGTGAGTTAGAACCGATGTATGAAAATGAGTCTATCAGTCTAAAATTTGATAATGTCTCTTTCGGAAATAATTTGTTGTTTAGGAATTGCCATTTTAAACGTGATATTAAGTTTATAAACAATTCAGAAATCAAACAGGCACATTTTGAGATCGTAGAGATTACTAACGGTAGTATATCCATGAATAAATCAAAGATAAACGAAAGTTTTGTATTGTGGGATTGTAAGACAAATGCGGGTTTTCGATTAATCAATGTTGAATCATCCGGGAGACTTCAATTTCGAGATTGTCATTTCAACTTTTTCGATATCAATGGGTCAAACCTGAATAAGGATTTGATGATCTTAGGAGGATGTATATTGGATATGACCTTTACATCTTCAACCGTAAAAGAGGAAGTATTACTAAAAAAATTAAATATCGACTCAACTATTTATCTCAAAAACAGTCATTTTTATGAAAATTTTAACGTTGAAATGAACGATAAAGGCAAAGTTGCTGATATTGGCACTATCTCCATTAATTCAACTACTTTCGCTCAGTCATTCAATGTTATGCACGATTTTTCTGACCCATTAAAAATAAAGAAATTAAAAATTAACTCTAATGATCCTAATACGGGCGAAATAAATTTGACTGATTTAATTATTGATGACATTAATATTACTGGGATTAACAGATATTCAATTCATCTGAAGAATATTTATGTATGTAATTTTTCCTTAAATAATCTTTCAAATAGTGGAACGATAAGGATTAATAACCTTCAGGGTATAAGGGATAAAGGCAGCAGGTTCGTGATCGGCAATTCATTTCTGAATGAAACAATATTCAGTAACATGATTTTTAATAGCTTTCGTGAAATTGAAATTATGGATAGTGATTTGTCGAGAATCAAAGCGAATAATGTAAAATGGTTTAAATATCGGGACATTAATTCAGGTAATAACAGTCCATTAGAAAAATGGAATGGAAAATTAAAAAGATGGAATAGCTTTTTGCAATTGTGTTTTTATAATATTGATTTAAAGGAGGATGTTATTAAACATCTTCAGAATCAGAGAGAAATATTTAGGCAACTTAAGCATGCAATGATTATTGAAGGGGATAAAATTCAGTCTCTTGTATTCAAACAGTATGAAATGCGTTCACATGCGACAATGTTGAGTTTGACACGAAAAATCTGGAATCCTGATAGACTGATTCTGGAATTAGGCAAAACTAACAATCATGGCCAAAATTGGGTTAAACCCATAGTACTCTTACTTTATGTTACAATAATTTTTTATCCCAGTATGTTTATAATTGCAAATCCAAATTTGTTTTCTTTTCCATCAATTACATTAATTGATCTTTGTAAGGATTATGCAGTTTTGTGGCAAAACCTTCTTATAGTCCCAAAGATTTTAAACCCAGCACATTCTGTCACCAATTTATTCGGTGTTGAAAAAGAAACCTTTTTCTGGCTATATTTTTTCGATATTCTCTATAAAATCATTTACGCATTCTTCATTTTTCAAATCGTAACGGCTTTTAGAAAATATGTAAAATGAGTTATTTACATCGGCCCTTATTCACACGGGTGTAGCTTTGAGTACTATTTGAGCCTCACCTCCTCCCAAATACCCCTCGCCAACAGCGGGAATACCGTCCTTTGGAAATCCATATCATCCATATACCGGGTGACGATGTCGTCGTTTTCCGACATGAGCTGAATCATAAAATCTTAGATGTATTTTTTGATACCGAGTTTGAATTAATTCTAATTATTCCCTGATTTTTATATCTTTGGTGCTGCCACTATATTAACGCAAGTATGATAGTAAATCAAAGAACAATGAAATACACCTGCCATTTTCTACTATTCCAATTTCTGCTTCTTTTACCTGGTCTAACCGATGCCCAGCAACGCGGCTTCCAACAGATCAACCTTACAGTTAACGGACAGGCCACTTCACTATACTCCGGTAGCCATGCGCTGGTGATCGGTGTGAGTGACTATACCAATGGCTGGAGCGATCTTTACGGCGTTAAAAGCGATGTAAACCGGGTTAAAGCAGCACTCGAAAAACAGGGTTTTAATGTAGTGCTGATCGAAGACCCGACCAATGTTGAGTTGAAAGCTGCATTCGACAGTTTTATCTCGAAATATGGCCGTTTACTGAACAACCGCTTGCTGGTGTATTTTTCCGGGCACGGTTACACCATGAAAAAGGGTTGGGGTGGCGATATGGGCTACATTGTGCCTTCTGATGCGCCTGATCCCAATAAGAACCCCGACGGTTTTAAGGATAAAGCCCTTGATATGGAATCTATGGAAGT
>JABMQA010000500.1 GCA_013203545.1 Bacteroidota bacterium | reverse complement strand
TCAGCAAGTTTACCTGGAATACTATATTACCGAAAGCAACCTTACAACACTTGAGCTGGGTATTAGTTTGGAAGAAGGAGGTGATATTCAAATTCTTCAGCAATTGTCAACTATGGGGCATGCATTCATTACCATTCCACAGGTTACGCCCACATCTTTTGCAAAGCTCTATATTATTGCCAAGGATAGTTATGGGCACGAAAATAATTATCCCATCCCAAACGAAGGCTATTTCAATATTGGGCCACACATTCAGGTTATAGATGTACCCGCCGGATGGTCAGGAATATCCAATCCATATATTCCTGTAGATCCTTCGATTGGTAACATATTGGCCGATGTGATGGATGATGTGGTCCTTATGCAGAATTTGGAGAATGTTTTCTGGCCGGGAGGATATGTTTATACGCTTCATGATTGGGAGGTGTTTCAAGGGTATATGATCAAGGCTGAGAATCCTTTTACACTCGAACTTGAAGGAACCTCCCTTGAGTGCTTCTGGTATGGATTTACCATCCCCGATGGTTGGGGGCTGATTTCAATTCCCGGAAACTGCGACCTTGATGCACAGCAATTCTTCGACTGGAACCTCTGGACAAGCGAAATCATCAAAGAAGCTGCCGGGTGGCGGGTTTTATGGCCCGAATACAATATCAACACCATCGAAGTGCTGGAAAGAGGGAAGGCATATTATATTAAATCGAACGGGCAAAACGAAGACTTTGGGTTTAATCCCTGTTGGGGAGGTGTACGGACAAAAGAATTAGATAAATTTACAATACCTGAAAACTGGAACAAACCTCTAAGTACCGCCTCGTCTCATATTGTTGCTTTCCCTCAGGATGTGCTTGAGAAAGCCGGAATAACGAAAAATATGATGTTGGGTGCTTTCGCCGCCGATGGCAGATGTGTAGGCGTATCTCCTGCAGAGGCTTTCCATGTCACGGTATTTGGCGATGACCTTACCACCAGAACAACAGACGGAATGATTCCCGGAGAATTTATCTATTTCCGCGCATGGAATCCTGATACAAATAAAGAAATGTTGCTTTCGCCTGAATTTGATATCAGTAAGCCCGACCACAGTGTATTTGTTAATGATGGTATGTCGGCGGTAACAGCATTAAAGGTTGGGAGTCTTGGTGTGGCGGATGTTTCAGAAAACCAGATGGGCATCTACCCAAATCCCTCCACAGCTTTGATAACCATTGAAACCCATGTTGGCGCAGATACCAGGATAATGATCACAGATGCGAAGGGTACCATAGTTTTAACAACCATAGTCGGTGGTAAAATGACCCTTGATCTATCACATTTGCAGAAAGGAATTTACTTCGTTAAGGCGACCAATGGAAATAATGTGATGGTGAAAAAGCTTGTTCTGGAATAGACATCAGTTTTATTGATATAAATGAATTTAAAACCTCGACTTTTTTTCTAAACGTTTCTTTTAGCACCGGGTAAAAAGCCCGGTGCTTTTTTTTGAATCAGTGAGACTATGATTTTGGAATCAAAATCATTTAACCGAACTGATCCCGAACGGCAGTCGAGGGATCTAAAGTGTTTTATTCCCTACACCTTGGTGCGGGGAGTTTCATTTTTTAGTCCAACTTCCCAGAAGCCAAAAGCTCGCTTGGTCTCCTTCCAAACCGCTCTGTAAATTTTTTGCTGAAATAAGTAGGGTTCTCGATACCTACCTGGTAACAGACTTCCTGAACAGAAAGAAATTGTCGCTTATATAGTAATTGGTAGGCCCTTTGTAAACGCACTTCTCTGATAAAGGCGTTGGGAGAAAGCCCTGCATGTTTTTTCATCAGGCGCTCCAGTTGTCTTTCGCTGTATGCAAGCTGTGAAGCAAGAGAGCCAACTGTATAATCAGGTTTGTCAATATTCTCCAGTATATGATTTTCTGCTTTTTGGATCAATTGTTCTTCGGCAGTAAGTGTCGTTTCTTCATCCTGATTGTTTTTATACCACTGGTCGCGTTCCTTTTTATTGAGCAACAGATTACGAACCCGTGCCAAAAGTTCTTTTATGCTGAATGGCTTTACCAGGAAATCATCAACACCCAATTGCAAACTTCTTATTTTATCCTCTTCAAGCGACCTTGCCGTTAACATGATGAATGGGATACGCTTCCATTCCGGTGTTTGGCACATCTTTTCCCTGAATTCAAAGCCATCCATATTGGGCATCATTATATCGGAAGTAATAAGATCGAACCGATGTTTTCCAAGTAAGTTTAAGGCTTCTTTTCCATCGGGAGTCACAATACAGGAATAATGCTCCGACAATAGTTTTTTCAGGTAGTTACTCATTTCAAGGTCATCTTCTACGATCAATATTAAGGGTTTATTACCTTTTAAAACCGTCGCTTTCGCTGAAGCTATAACCTCTTTTTGCGAAGAGCTATTATCCGATGGTTCAGACAAAGGTTCAATAATTTGCAATGCTTCTTTTACCGGCAACCAAAATGTAAAATTGCTTCCCTTTCCCAATTTGCTTTTAACGGTAATATCGCCCGAAAACAAGCGGACATATTCTTTGGATAATGCCAATCCGATACCAGCGCCTCCGCTGATAGTTGCATTTCTATTTGCCGACTGATAAAAGCGGTCGAAAATTTTTGGAAGGTCTTCGGTATGAATCCCCTGTCCCGTATCTTCCACAGTTACAAACAATTTATCCTCTGTTTTGTCCACGTTAAGCCCAATTGAACCCTCTGATAGTGAATACCTGAAAGCATTAGAAATTAAATTACCAAGAACCTTTTCAAATTTTTCAACATCCAGCAAAACGGTCAGGTTTTTTTGAGGTTGATAGTTGTACTCAAGTTTCATTTTTCTGAACTGAGCCAATGATTGATAAGAAAACAAAATACGTTTACATAATAAATACAGATTAACTGCCTCCTCGTTGAGTTCAACTTTACCTGATTCCAGTTTTGACAACGATAAAATCTCATTTACCCGCGTGATCAGCTTTTGGCTGTTGGATTCAATTAGTTTTAATTCTGATTGCTGTTCAGGATTTTTAATCTGAAGTTGTAAGCTTTGCAGTGGAGCAAGTATAAGTGTTAACGGAGTTCGGAGTTCGTGCGAAATATTGGCAAAAAACCTGGATTTAGCCTGGTCCAATGCTTTCAGTTGCTCATTGGTTCGTTTTCGGCGAATGGCATTCCTATATATTAGGTACGTAATAAATAGCAATAAGAAAACAATTAGCACTGACGTAATAATAATGATTCGCTGGCGATTGATCCTGGCGTTTTGAAGTTCAAGTTGAACCTCTTTTTCTTTTACTCCGTATCGGATCTCCAGATCGGCAATTTGTTTTGAACTATTCTGCAGATAGAGGCTGTCTTTAAGATTGGCATATTCTACAAAATAAAAATAAGCACGTTCGAAGTTCCCGTTTTTTTTATACGCTTCTGATAAAGCTTTATGCGAAGCCATGAACCTATCCGTCTCCGCAGTTTCATTAATAATTTCATGGGCTTGCAACATATGAGCAATACCATTTTCAAAATCATTTAACCTGATGGATATTTCCCCTAAATAATGCAGGCAGGAGGCCATACCATTCCTGTCTTTCATTTCTTTACTTAGGGATAACGATTTTTCCAGGTAAGTCCTGGCTGCTTCAAAATTATCCATTTTGGTATAGGTAGAGCCGATATAACTATAAATTGTCTTCAACAAATTTTTATTATTAACTTCTTTTTCTATTTCAAGAGCTTTAAATTCGTATTCAAGCGCCAGGTCATAATCTTTCCAAACATGATATGCTTTTGCCAATCGCAGGTATGAATTGGCAACACGGTGCCAATTTTCCTCCTCAATAAAGATTTCCAAAGATTCCTCCAGGTAATTCAGACCTTTTACCGAATCCATGTGAATAAGCATAATCATTCCAATACCGGCATAAATGATGCCCTCAGAGGTTTTGTCTTCCATCTCTTTTGAAATATCCAGTGCTTTCAGGTAATAAGAAACAGACGTTTCATACTCGCCAGACCATTTGGCTATTAGCCCAAGGTCGTTTAGCGATTTACGTTCCATTTCCCTGTTATGAATTAGTTTTGCCTCTTTCAGGTTTTGAGTAAATATTTCTTTTGCTAATTTATATTCACCCCGGATTCTATAAATATCGCCAACCAGGCGGCGGCATTTAATGATCTTTAATTTTGAATCCTGTTTTTTCGAGAGTTCATATGTTCGTTTGGCAACATTGAGAGCTGAGTCCAGGTCGCTGGCTTTATACAAATTTGCAAGCGTATGCAAAGTTATTAACCTTACCGAATCGGGAATATTCCTTGTTAATTCAATCTGCAGACTGTCAATTTTCCGTTTTTGAGCCTCACCCATCAGGAAACCAAACAGAAACATGAAAATATAAGCGTACTTCATAATTAAGGATTCTTTTAGCCTTTATCAGGGTATAAATGTAAGTATAAAATTTTAACTCAATTTTAAACCGTCTAACTTACAAAATTCATAATATCTCACGCGAAGGGGCGAAGAAGCAAAGAAAGAATGATTTATCATTTGCCATAAAAGAAACCCACTTTTTGTTTTTACGAGTTGATTTTTGGATTAATTGCGCTTTAATTCAGTACTTTGCGGCCTCTGCTCCCGAAAGTTTTCGGGATTGCTGGAGGAATTGTTCAGTCTAAAAGTATGGGGGGAATAGTTCATTTTTTAACTCCTTTGCGTGGAAGTAACGATTAATGAAAATGCATCCATCAAGATCCAAAACTGGTATATGTTAAATGAGGAAAACGAATTAGCAACACGGTTTCTTCCCTAATTTCGGCAACAAGCACTGATTATGTCGGATTTATGGGAAATCGTGTCGGAATCGTGCTAGTATGCATCCCCCATCAGACTGTACTTTTATAGTCAAATTTAGTTTCGTTTTTTAATCATCTAAAATCAGTAATCATGAAACATTTTTTCCCCAAATTAATGAATTACATTCTAAATCCAAATCCTATGAAAAAAAAAGTTAAGCGTACAATTTTAAGTACACCGCAAGTCAGGATGTTCGTTTTTTTATTTTTAACATTCACCGGTTTTGCAATGCTATCGCAAGACATGCATGCCCAGCCCGTAATAGTAGCTGACATAAACCCTGGTTCTGGCGATTCCCAACCGGCCTATTTATGTGATCTTAACGGAGAATTACTATTTAGTGCATACAGTCCTACTTATTATCGGGAGTTATGGAAATTAAATGATTCAGGGGTTTCACTGGCTGCTGATATTAATGTTGGTTGGACATCTAACCCTATGTTTCTAACCACTTTTGGCGGAGTATTGTTTTTCAATGCAGATAATGGTGTCAGCGGACAGGAATTATGGAGTTATAATGGTGCATCGGCATCTCTGGTAAGTGATATTTACCCGGGAGGGGGAATGTCATCTCCTGAGTTTTTGCAGGTATATAACGGAAGTTTATACTTTAGTGCAAAAGGCGGATCACAATACGGGCGGGAACTTTGGAAGTACGATGGTTCATCAGTTTCAGTAGCGTACGATATTTATTCCGGTAGTGGTAACTCTTCCCCGAAATATTTAACAGTTTATAATGGAGAATTGTATTTTCAGGCAAACCATGGTACCTATGGCACTGAATTATGGAAATACAACGGGACCAATGCCTCCATCGTTCAAGATGCTGTGCCGGGTAACGGCAGCTCCTCCCCGAAATACTTAACGGTTTATAACGGGGAGTTGTTCTTTAATGCTTACGATCCCGTTAATGGATATGAATTATGGAAATCGGACGGTTCAACAATGTCTTTGGTTTGTGATATTAATACAGCAAGTGGCATTAATGGGTATTCATCACCGATGTATCTCACAGTATATGATGGCGCATTGTATTTTAGCGCTAACGATGGCATTCATGGGCGTGAGCTTTGGAAACATAACGGGATTGAAACTTCACTTGTTTGCGATATAAATACGAGTTACAGTGTACATTCATCACCGGAGTATTTGACTGTGTATGAAGGAGAATTGTATTTTAGTGCTAATGATGAAACACATGGCGGGGAACTAATGAAATATGACGGCGATACAGTTTCACTGGTCTATGATATTGACCCAGCCCCAGGCCAGGGGGCAGATCCTAAAAACTTGTTTGTGCATAATGGCAAACTTTTTTTTCAGGCAGATGACCAAATACATGGTGCAGAATTATGGTCGTATAGCGAGATAACATCGTTCCTCACTGTTTCGCCCGATACGCAACTGTTAACAGCCGATGCAGACACCACCAATTTCACAATTATGACCAACGATGACTGGGTAGTGAGCGAAGATGAACCATGGCTGACGGTAGCTCCCATAAACGGCACCGGCGAAGCAGTGATCACTGTTAATTATGATCAAAACTTTACAACCATCGAACGCCAGGGCATCATCCATGTTACGGCAAATGGCGGAGCTTTATCGGCAGATGTTATCCTCACCCAGCAAACCTATCCCATCCACACGATAAATATTCCGCAAGGCTGGTCAGGATTATCGAGTTATATTTTACCGGCAGAAAATGACATAGTGCAAGTTTTCGCACCGGTAAACGAAGATTTTGTAATGGCAGCCACCATGAATTCTGTTTACTTTCCTGCAGGCTCAATAAACTCAATTGGCACCTGGGAAAGTCAGTCAGCCTATAGAATTAAGGTAAATGCCCCGGTTACCCTGGAAATCGTTGGTGAAGAGGAGTTGGACAAAAACCTGACGATGGGTGCCGGCTGGAACCTGGTGCCGGTAATCTGCAACATTGCAGTTGATGCCGAATCCTTGTTTGCTTCATCGGAAATGCAAATTGTAAAGGAAGTGGCAGGGCCCGGAATTCTATGGCCTGATT
Organism: Bacteroidota bacterium; assembly: GCA_013203545.1. GTDB lineage: Bacteria > Bacteroidota > Bacteroidia > Bacteroidales > 4484-276 > JABMQA01. Next base: position 1,554 of record JABMQA010000500.1, on the reverse strand, counting down.
TCGGTATCAATACATTGGGACAGCTTTTACCGGGCAGGGCATACCTTACAAGACTGAATAGTAGCGGATCGGTAACCTTCCCACCCAATGCCAAAGATGCATCGAAAGTTGAAGTTCAACCAGTGGAATTCCCGGAGAATCCGTGGAATAGCTTTGAATCCACTGCTTCGTCACATGTAGTGGCAATTTCATTTGAAAACTCCGAAGGGTTTATGCCGGCCGATGTTATCGGAGTATTTTCAGAAGATGGCAACTGCTATGGTTTATTAAGTATAGAAAAGCTTAATAAAACATCGGTAATTATAGCCTATGCAGATGATAAACTCACAAGCAGAAAAGATGGTTTCGAAGATGGCGACGTGATGTGGTTCAAACTGTACAGGCCACTTTCAAACATGGTATTCGATCTGACTTTTGAGTTTGACGAACAGCTTCCGCAAAAACAGCATTTCCAAAGCGAAGGCATTTCTGCAGTCAGGAACCTGAAAATTTCTTCTCTTCGGATTTCCGCCATTTTACGGGAAAATATCAACATGTATCCCAATCCTGCAGTGGATATGGTTTCTTTTATTTAAACAGAAGCATTTTATTTATTGGGGAATTTAGAACATTCAGTTTGTAATAGTATATCCCGGAAGTAACAGGATTATTGGATATGTCTGTTTCGTTCCAGGTGATCGAATTAAGTTGTTGTGGAGATGTTGAATTGATTGGGAAGGATTTTACCAACTGTCCTTTAATATTGTAGATTGATAATTCAAGATCCTTCTGATTGCTGATCGCTGAAAATTGTAATTCTATTTCCGTTGAAGCACTGAATGGATTTGGATAGTTGCCCATTGTGATTTCCTGAAGAAGTGCGGTTGGTTCTTTATTCACATCCGTAACCAGATCAAATATCACATCAGCATCCACCCAGTAGGGATTATAACCGAGGTCACCTGCTTTTTGGGTTGTAAAAAAGAAATATAAATGGTCATAGGATATGAAGGCAAATGCTTCTTCGTTTGATGAGTTTATTGTAGCTCCCAGGTTAATGGCTTCAGTCCAGTTACCATTACCATCTTTGGAGCTTATGTAAATGTCGTTATAGCCAAAACCTCCCGGTCGGTTGGAAGAAAACAAGATGAAATTATCATCCGGATCAATAAACGGTGCGAATTCAAAATAGTCTGTGTTGATTGCTTCAGGGAGTATTTGAGGTGTTTGATAGCTGCTATTCTCGAATCTCGTGCAGTAGAGGTCACCATTATTTCCTTCCCAGATTTCAAAATAGATATCCCCATTTCTATTGATCGAGAATTGCCAGCCAAGGTCGCTTCCGGCCGGAAAAGGAATGTCTAAAGCTTCCGGTTCAGTCCATTCATTATTCTCTTTGGTAGTCATAAAAATCCAATCCGCAGATTGTGTAGAAATAAAATACAAGGTATCTCCGGTTAATGAAAATACCGGACAGTTTTCCGAGTAATCAGGATTTGCAAATGATGGGATTTCAGGTTCGGTCCAAACACCATTCTCAACTTTCATGTAATTCATTTCCATGTATTGAGCGGC
>JABMQA010000499.1 GCA_013203545.1 Bacteroidota bacterium | reverse complement strand
CATTTCATCATCTACCTCAGCTAAAACCCTCTCAGTAACATCCTCGATCCTAACCAAAAACCTGGCATAGATATTTTCGCTGGGCAGTTCTTCCTTTTTATCCAGGGCCCAGAACCCATCGGTCAGGTAATCGTGTTCGATGGTGCTGTGCGACTGAATAGCCCCATATCCGCAATGATGGTTGGTGAAAATCAGCCCTTCGGGAGATACGATTTCCCCGGTACATCCACCACCAAATATAATAATGGCATCTCTCAAACTCGAATTGTTTATGCTATAAATTTCCTCCGCAGTGAGCTGTAATCCCATTTTTTCCATATCCACATAGTTCAACCGCTCGATAAAGATTGGTAACCACATGCCTTCGTCAGCACGTAGTGAGGCGTTTAGCCCCATTAATAAAATTCCCAGAAAAATGAAAAGTTTTTTCATCGCTTAAAATATTAAATGTTTAAATGTATCTTTCTCCTTTATCTGCCTTGATATCGTTTACAAATTGCCTGATTTTCTGTTCGTCTTCTTTCTTACAAATCAAAAGGTTATTATCATCTTCAACGACAATGTATCCATCCAAACCCTGCAAAACCACGAGTTTGTCCTTAGGCATGTTCACGATCGAGTTTTTGGTATCGTATAACATGACATTATCACCAATCATCGAATTATCATTTTCATCTTTTTGCCTGATATCGTGCAACGACCCCCAGGTCCCCAGATCCGACCACCCAAAATCGGAGGATATTACATACACATTGGTGGCTTTCTCCATAATCCCGTAGTCGATCGAAATTTTCCGGCAAACCGTATAGGTATCCTTAATAAATATACCTTCTTCGGGTGTATTGTATTTTCCGATGCCTTCCCTGAACAGGTCATCAACATCCGACAGGCTTTCTTCAAATTCAGACATGATGGTTTTGAGCGACCAGATAAATATGCCGGCATTCCAAAGGAAATCGCCACTTTCCAGAAATTTTTGAGCCAGGTCACCATCTGGTTTTTCGGTAAAGGTTTTTACCTTTTTAATGCGCGGGTTATTCTCATAAGACTCTGATTCGTCATACTGGATGTAACCATATCCGGTATCGGGCCGGTTTGGCTTGATACCAAGCGTTAAGAGCATCTTACTATTGGTCACCGCCTCAAATGCTTCATTTATATCATTGATAAACTCATCCTCCTTCAGAATCAAATGATCGGATGGGGCCACAACAATATTTGCATCCGGATTTACTGCCAGGATTTTATAATTGGCATATGCAATGCAGGGAGCAGTATTACGCATAGCCGGTTCCAGCAGAATGTTGTTTTCCGGGATATCGGGAATCTGCTGCATCACAAGGTCCTTGTATATTTCGTTGGTTACAACCAGGATATTTTCCTTTGGACAGATTTTGGCAAACCTGCAAAAGGTTTTTTGTATCAGGGTTTCACCCGTTCCCAGGATATCGATAAATTGTTTGGGGTGCATGGTGCGACTAATCGGCCAAAACCTCGCTCCAATGCCACCTGCCATAATTACACAGTAATTGTTTTTATTCATTTCCTATACTTTTGTGAGGCTATTAATTTGCCAAAGTTAAAAAAACCTGTTAATTTTCATCGGACTTAGCCACAAATACTTCAGCCAGCGGATTAAATATGTATCTTCTTTTGTTTGAAAGACAAAAACAAAGGTAGTTTTTCCTGCGCTTTCCCAATTTCTTAAATACCCGGCCATCCGAAAGTTTGAACAATCCATTTTCCGGAATCTGCTCAACAGTAATATTCGCCTTACCCGTATCCCAATTCTTTAACAATCTCGACAACTTATCATTGGCATAAAAGGATGCAAAGAGTTTTTGTTGGTTGTTTTGGATAAGGTGAGCTATTTCGGCCGGAAAAATATTTTTCTCGTTGAATGAATTTAGTAAGAACCTGAAGTTCCCCTCCCACTCACAACCATGCGGACGGGCTTTGTTTTTGTATTTTTCCCACACGACCAAATGTGCCATTTCGTGCAAAAAAGTAATGAGAAATGCAAATGCGTTCAGGTCATAATTAATTGAAATCCTGTGTGAATAACCATTAACAGGCGGACGGTAATCGCCGAGTTTGGTCTTACGTTTACGGGCTATGCGCAAGTGCACATGGTGCTTTTCAAGCAGGTCAACAACAGGATCGACAGCTTCCGCGGGTATGTATTTTATTAAGATTTCTTTACTCGAAGGCATAAACCGGTTCCGTTTCAACAGTTTGCTCCATCATGCTCCACCTTGGGCAATCACACTTTTTACTACGTTTTACTTTATTAGATGATGAACAGGATAGAAAAGTTGCGATTATAATAAAATAAAAAAGTGGCAGTACCCTGCCCGGAATATGCTTAAAAGGCGATTTTGCTGCTCTTTTTGTCATACTAACTAAATATTTGTTTAAGTATCAAATGCGATTTAACATCGCCAAAACCCTCGATATGCAACCGGTAATACTCAATAAGCTTCCCAAGCAGTTCGTTTCGTTCAGCGGCATTACGGCAAATCCTGCGGTCCCAGGAATTGTTTTCCAGAAGCAGGCTTAATTTACCACCGGGTGCCGGTTCGAGGTAGTTGTTGTGTAAAGGTCTTGAATGTAGAAATACACCTTCCTGCAAATCGAAAAACTCATTTTGCCCCGAATGGGTATTTCCTGGAAAAAAACCTAAAAATCTTGAAAATTGAACCATGAAGTGCAGATGAAAATCCTGGTAACCCTTACCGCACCTGTCCAGTTCGACAACCGAACTGTAAATAAAATTAAAAAGTTTTTGATTTGGCTCCTCCTCAACGATTGATTTGAGAAGTATTTCGTTCATAAAAAGCAGGATCGAACTCTTTTCGATATTGAATGGAATGGTTTGATACTGATAAGCAGCATCAATTTCCCTTATACTTTGAAGATGTTTTTTCTGGTTTTCATAAACCACCATATTCAATACAGAGAGGTGCTGTAGGAAAGCTGATCTGGATTTGGATTTTTTGCTTTTTACTCCCCTGATCATGTATGACCTCAGTCCAAACTTTTCGGTATAGATTTTCGCGATAATGCTGGTATCGGCATATTTTACGGTATGAAAAACGATCCCTATAGTTTTATGAAGCATGGATTATAAATCGATCGCTAAGAATCTGTTGTGGCGGTCCGGATTTAATTTAGGAAAAGGATTTTGGTGACGATGGTTTCCTTACCTTCATTATCGGAGGAAAATACCAGATAAACACCGGTTTTTGCCTTACGTCCTGAAAAACTCTTCCCATCCCATACTGCCTGTCCACCTTCAGCGCGTGTTGCATAGATCAAGTTACCACTGACATCTGTAATTTTAACATCAGCATTATTAACCAACCCTTTAATGGCAATCGTCCCCTGATACCCTTCCCTTACCGGGTTGGGATAAACAACAACATTGCTGTTGGTAGGCCCTCCATTGGTGGCAGTGCTCCTATACGAAATGATGCCCTTGTCGGTACCCATGAAAACCTCACCGGATTCGCCGTTGACTTCAATATCAATTATGGTGTTCGAATAGAGCGGGCTGTCCTCGGAGGTAAAATGGTGTATTTCTTCGGTACCATCGGCTGAGAGTAAAAATACGCCTGCTTTCTCGGTCCCGATCCATTTACGGTTATCGCCATCCACTGCAATAGCGGTTACCGTTTCCGATTCAAGCAGATATTGAACATACCCGCCTACTTCAACAAGGATGCGCTGTGCATCGTAATTGCCACCGGTAAAAACATTTCCGGGTGAATAGATCACCCCAATTCCGTCATCGGTACCTAACCATAGTTCGCCATCGAGATCCTGGGCAAAACTATATATTTTGGTTCCCGGAATGTCACCGTTACCAACTACATTTTTCAGGATTTTCACATCATCATCATTGGAATCACCAATGGTGCCATTTTCGGTAAATACCAGCAGGGAGTGATCTGAACGCATCAATATCCATTTCTGATCATACGAATCGATGAGCATTTTACCCACATCAGAACCACTGGCCATCGAACCAAGAAAGAAGGAGGTCCATTCCCCGTCTGTTTCCATAACAGACAATAGCGAGTTGGCGCCTGAATTAACTGCCCATACATTGTTTTTGCTATCGAACCCAACGCCACTAACAGCAACATAATTCCCGGCGGGCCATTTTTCGAGGGAACTGTTTCTGTCATCATAAATTTCAACCAGGGTATCATTAACAAATTCCATAACACCCTGCTGCCATGTTCCAACCATTACCCTGTTGGTGGATGAAGGGTCAATTGCCACACACACGAGGTCGCTGATCGAGTCAAAGGCAAGGTACCCGGTGGCCCTGTTATAAGATCTCCACCTGGCAACTATATCGTTATTATATTTGGCAAATGAGTAGGCTCCATTCCTGTTGTACATCTTTCCCCATGTTGTGCCCCTTCCACCGGCAACAACCCATAACGATTCGCCCTCCATTGCCATATCATACACATCCGCTGAAAATGGGCCGAGTGGACTAATAAACTCCCCGTCCCACCCCAACTCTGACTTAATAAGACCCAAGTTGTAATCGGCAATCCAATAGTTATTCTGGGTATCGATTGTTGCATCCCTGGCATTCAAATAAACCTCACCGGGTCTATGAATCAGTATGGTTCGCTCCAATTCGGCATTGTAAACTTCCATAGAGCCCTCACTAACGAGCACCAACTGGCCGTACTTGGTTTTAAAGCTATGCTTATTGGAATTGCTCGCATTTGGCAGAGCGTACCAAAGATTACTGGTAAAATCGTAGTAAAAAACCGAATCGGTGAGGTAGCCTTCGTTATCATTGTTAACAACAAGATAGTTGTTATAAAAATCAATAGCATTAAACATGGAGCCGGCATATAGTCGCTCATCCCTAACCCAGGAGGTAAAATCGGCCAGGTTTGGATTATTGATGGACGCCTTGTAAATACCTGCTTCGGTTGCAGCATAAAGTGTATCATTACCAAAAGTGATGTCCAACACATTTATCTGGCTGCCCTCAGGCCCGATATAGTAAACAGGCTCAGGGAATTCCTCTTTATCAATATCCAAAACAACAATTCCAAACCCGCATGCCAGATAGGCAAGGTTATCAATATAAAGAATATTATTAATGGTCTTGTTCCCAATGATTGGTTTCCTTTTGATATCAGAGATATTGATAATTACATTGTCTTTGATTAAATCGATATTGGCATTTTCGTATGCTATCAGCAAAGCATTGTAAGGGTCATTGTATGCTATTCTGTTTATCCCGATATCGGAAAGACCATTGACCTTGTTCAACCGTTCGAGGTTGTAAGGGACTTCAGAATTATCGAAATAAAATAAACCATATGGCGTGGCACAATAGATCGTATTTCCTGCTTCGGCAACCGAAACAGCCCTTCTATAAGGCAGGTGGTCCCTCCATTCACCTATTGCGATTTGTGCAACTGAAAAGACTGATAAAAACGCTGTAAAACAAAGCAATAACAGCGTGTGCTTAAATTGTTTCATAGTAAAATTTTTAATGGCCATAAAAACAATCATCATAACTTATTTTTAAAACAAATATTGTAGCCTTTTGGTTTGCAATCGCCGATCAGAAAAGTGTGGCTTTTTCAAAAATAAAAAAAAGATGTATTTCCAACTTATAATTCTATTTTTGCTGTTCAGTTAAATCAGGTTTAACCGGGTGTTATCACTCAAATAGTCTTTTTGAATAAAGAACGGATATAAAATCAAGTTATACGGAACTCGAATTTGGTATGGGATTTTATATGTTTCATGGTGAATGTAAAATTGAAATGGTATGAAAAGGAGTATTTTACTATTGGGTTTTCTATTTGTTTTATTGCTGGGCGCACAGCCGCAAATTGTTGTTACCAATTTGGATGCCAGCGGATTTAGTTCCAGCACAAATTTCCCTGATATTTTTCAGAACGACCTTACCCATGAGTTAAAAAAGTATTTTTACGTGGAAGAGCGAAACAAAAAAACACTGGCACAATTAAAAGAAGAAATCAACCTTCCGCGAAACCAGGCTGAGTTGTTCCAGGGCTCTTTGAATTCGAATTATAAACAAGGTGTTTACCTGATCGATGGATCAATTAAAAAGTCAACGGATTATGATGAACTGTTCGATATTACATTAAATGTTTTTGAAGTTGAAACAGCCCATAAAGAAGTTTTAAATTACACTTACCTGAAACAGTCAGATAAACAGGATATTACAATATTTATTGCTGAATATATCAGGTACCGCTCTCCTATTTACTTTACCCTCAACGAGGACAGGGGTATTATCAGCATAAATTATGGAGAAGACAGAGGGGCAAGTGGAGGAGAGGTTATGGAGGTTTTTAATATTTACAGCGGTAATGTTGTTGGTGAACTGAGAATTAGAGATGTTTATGCCAGATCTTCACATTGCAGAATAAACTGGATTGGAATGAAGAAGGAAACACCAACCTATGATTTGGATGAGTTGAGCGTAAGAAGAAAAATCGATACACGGGAGACCAAAAAATACGACAATAAATTAAAAAACCTTGAACAGGATTATGTTGTAAAAATTCAAAATAAGCAAGAATATAAAGAACGGCAAAAAAAGGAATCAACTTTAAAGGAAAACAATTGGATTGTTGTAACCCTGAACAGTTTTGTTTTTCATGATGATGATTTAACAGATTTTTTTGACAATGAAGATATCTTCGACCCCAGCCCTTATGCATTTTCAGTGCAAACCAATCTTGGTAAATCCGATCTGCGCATGTTTATTAAAGGCACCGCATCATTACCCTATAAGAGGGAAAAGACGTCTTCGGACACCGGTATTTCGATTCCATTTGAAGTATCTTCATCCTTTTACCGGCTTGGGATGGGTGTACAAAGCCAGTTTTCGATAGGTAAGATTGTATATCCCGGGCTAAGCCTTGGCGCTTATTATATGCATCTTACCAAGTCGGTTGATGTTGCAAATTTGAAAAGTTTTGAAGGTAAATACAACGGAATGGATCTGGAAGCAAACTTTAACATTACCATTAAAAT
>JABMQA010000498.1 GCA_013203545.1 Bacteroidota bacterium | reverse complement strand
GATTATTGTTCAGGTATTTGACTAGAAATTTAAATGAAGGCCTGATCCAGAATTTACGGGCATCAGGTATGAAAAAGTTTCCACGTATCCACACGGCAACTTTTTCAGTAAATATTGGTTTTGATTTTTCACTTAAATAACCCGCATTGATTTTATCTTCTTTTTTGTGCCCGATAAATCGCTTATACAGGTCGTATGGCTCCCACACTTTTGTTTTGATAACTTCCAGGCCGGCCGGGATATCTTTGCTCAACGAACGGTCCAAAACCGGGTATTCAGCATCATCAGCAGTGTAAACAATTGGCTGCCAACCGAAATGAGGCAGGTATTTTACAAATTTCAACCATCGCTGTACCCCTGCCCCGCCACTTGGCGGCCAGTAATATGTTAGGATCAACACCCTGCCTGTCATCTCCTACTTTTGTTTGTTCACCAGCACATCTTTGAGTTCGTTACCCAGCGCTGCAAAAAAGATCAAAAAGACGATAAGGGAACAAACCAGCGAAATGTTACCTCCCATATAATAAACTTTGGGTTCAAATTTCCATACGATTTCGTGGTCACCTGCCGGAATCAACATAGCCCTCAACACGTAGTTAGCCCTGAAGTACGGAACTTTCTCACCGTCAACATATACGTTCCAGCCTTTGTCATAATAAATTTCAGAAAACACTGCTAACTCCTCCTTCCCCGATTTAAACTGATAAACCAGTTCGTTGGGCAGGTATTTTATCATTTGTATTGAGGCCAGGCTGTCAGAACCCTTTTTGTAATTTTCAATCATTGGGGCATACCTTTTATCAACAATGGCAAGTGTGGAAGGATTAAAATTTTTCAGTGCAACGATTTCCTCGTCTGCATTTTCCACAATCCGGTAATCATCAACAATCCAAGCATTACCCAGGGCATCGGGGTTAATTCGCGCTTCCGGTTGGTTATTTTGCCCCCTTACAATAAAATATTTGGTATTGAGCATGTTGAGTACATACATATTGTTTCTGGAAATCAACGAATCGATCAACTCCTGGTAGCGCCGCAATTTGGCGCCATGGTATCCGCCTAATGATTTATGGAAATAGGATGTACTTGCATCCTTATACGTACTCACCGCAAGATTATATACCCTGAAGTTGGGGTCCCGGTCCTTCAGGATTTCCAGATTGGCAGCTGTGGGCGTATAAGGGTTGTCAACTTTTCTGGCGGATTCGAAATTTTCATTGTTCACATACCTCTTGTTAACAGTCCAAAGATCAATCAGCAATAGAACAATCAGGGCTATATAGACATATTGTGATTTTAGTTTTTTGAGTAGTGCCGCCCAGAGCAAAACAGCAGCCAAAAGTATGAAAATGAAGGAACGGATGGCATCTGATCTTAACACAGCAGCACGATCGGTACGCAGTGCATCGATCATATGAGCAGGAAATCCGGCCTGAACAAGTTGACCATCCCCCTGCCCGTTAAAGCTAAAAAACATTCCGGGAAGGATGGCAAAAAACAGGGTGATCCCGCCGGTAATGTAGAATGCCAGTTTAAGCTTTTTAATGGCCGCTTCTTTCGCCATTTTTGAATTAAAAAGATCCCTGAGGGCCAGTATTCCAAGTAGCGGAATGGCAAACTCAGCAATAACCAGTGTCATCGACACAGCCCTAAATTTGTTGTATCCGGGGATATAATGAAGGAAAAATTTGGTTAAAGGCATGAAATTATGACCCCATGCCAGCATAATCGACAGGATGGTTGCCGCCACCAGCCACCACTTCATTTTCCCCTTCACCACAAAAATACCCAGGACAAACAAAAAGATCATAATAGCGCCTACATAAACAGGTCCGGAGGTAAAGGGCTGATTTCCCCAGTATAGTGAGAAATATTGAATGTACTGCCTTGCCTGTTGCTCTGGTAATCCGGATTCCGTCAGTTTAGCGTATGTATCGGATTTTAAGGAAGGATACTCACCGGAACCACCACCCATAAAATCGGGGATCAGCAGTGTCATGGTCTCGGCAACACCATAGCTCCAGGCAGTGGCATAATCGATATCCAGTCCTGAAGTCCGGTTTTCCTGGGCAGTGGTTAGTTCCGACTTGCCGCGAATGGTATCCTTTCCATATTCGTAAGTAGCCCAAATACTTGATATATTGACACCTACCGACAGTATGGCTGCAGCCACCAGAATTAGCGAAGCTTTAATGAATTGCGGAACCTCTTTTTTACGAACGCTGTCGATCAATTGGGCAATTCCAAAAAGAATGACCATCAACATAAGGTAATAGGTTATCTGAAGGTGATTGGTCAGTATCTGAAGACTCAGGAACAATGTGGTGAGAGCAAATCCCCAGAGGTATTTTTTTCGGTATGTCATGATGATACCGGCCATTACCGGGGCCATATATGCGATGGCATGAGCCTTGGAATTGTGGCCGGCTTCCAGGATAATAAAGAAATAGGATGAAAATGCAAAGGCGACCGAACCCAAAATGGCCAGCCAGATATTCACCCTTAATACCAGCAACAGTATGAAAAAGCCGATGAAATATAAGAAAACCAGGTTGATTGGATGTGGCAGGCCCATTTTAAAGATATCATCCACATATTTTACAAAAACATTTTTATAATGTACCGAAATCTGGTAGGCAGGCATACCACTAAACATGGAGTTGGTCCATAATGCCTCTTTACCGGTGGCTTCACGGTAATCCACAATCTCTTTCGACATACCTTTAAAGTGAACAATATCACTTTGTTTCAGCTTCTTTCCTTCCAGTACAGGGGAAAAATAAGCCATGCCAAGTATGATAAATAAAACAATTGCAGCCAGGTAAGGCCAGATTCTTTTAATGGTAAATTTTTCCATATACTGTTTCTGTTGAGGTTATTTATCTTTAATTTCTTCAAAATCCACATCTTCGGCAGATTCGGCATTAAAACCGCTCTTTTTTGCTTCGGGGGGCACATAATCCACTTTAACTTCGCCCTCTTTACGGTTATCCACAGGATGATTTTGCTGACCGAATTGCTGAAATTTCTCCTGGGCCTTTCGGATGAAGCGCTGAATTAAATAGGGGAAAATATATTTGGATAGCAAATAATAAATCAAAACAAAAAGTGCGATAAACAATAACAGCTTCATTTTCTAAAAATTAATATTATTCTTTATTGATGTGCTTTCACGGTAAAATCATTTTTCTCAATGCCGTGCGAAGGTATATTTTTTTTTTACTTGGAAAAATGGAAAAGTGGAAGAATGTGCCAAGGGCACCCTGGCTAAACACAAACAAAAAAAGAAGACAATCCAAAATTATCTTCTTCATTCACGACTATATATGGAGCCTGTATGCTTTTACCTCTTGTCGAGTTTTTCGTCTGAAACAGTAAGTCTTGTCCTGCCTTTGGCTCTTCTGCGTGCCAGTATTTTCCTGCCATTGGCCGTTGCCATGCGTGATCTGAATCCGTGCTTGTTTACACGCTTTCTTCTTGAAGGTTGAAATGTTCTTTTGCTCATTGTTCTGTTCTTTTTTCGGAGTGCAAAAGTAAACTCTTTTTCTTAAATACCAAATATCTTTTTGAAATATTTTAAAACCATAAGAAGCTGTCTAAAAATGATATTTAAATTTGATTAGCCCCGACCTGAAGGACGGGGCTATTTATTT
>JABMQA010000497.1 GCA_013203545.1 Bacteroidota bacterium | reverse complement strand
GTCGCCGCTGGCGGTACCTATATCAATGGAGATGCCATTACAGTGTATTATCTTTATAGTGTATATGCTCAATGTGGAACCGCGCACGAAAATGTATCAGAAGACCCCATTTCGATGGTCAATTATTTTGAATTGGACGGAGTGGATCAATTGGCTGGTGGATTTGATTTTGCCGATCCCCCCGGCCCTCCGGGCGGCAATTCACTTGTTTTGATTGGTGGCAGCTTTACCGCAACTGTTGGCGTGGATTTTAATACAAAATTAACTTCAGGGCTCTCGGTAATGATCAAAGATCCGAATGTTGCAGATACGGCATCCTGTTATTTCCATGGAACTCTGCAGATTCAACTGGACGAACAGGTTCAGCCAGAATTGGATGATTTTCTTTTTTCGCTTGATATTGGCTCGGATACAGAGATGAGCGATCCCAATGCGGATGGTGATGAAGTGTTCGATCCGGGTGATGCCTATTTGTTTTGGGGTACTTTGTTAGCCGCACCAACCGATGGCATCTGGGATGATGACAATGCTTTTGGGTGGGATCCCATTCCCGATCCGGTGGGCGGTGGAATTGCTCCCTGCGGAAGTGGCCAACCCATCGATCAGATTGTCTGGGAACATTTTGATCTTGATGGCCTGGACGTAATGAATGCCGACCTGAGACAATATGAATTCGGCCCCGGGATCGACCCGATTGACAACATCATAGATGCTTATGTTTTTAAGCCTGATAGACTCTGGATATCATTCGATGATGATGATGCACCTCATTTTGTGGAGCCGGCAGGGAGCGTTCCCGTGAATAGTTTTTCACCATTTACCATGTCGGTATTCGGTATGGCACCCAATAACGATGAAGTGGTGGAGCTAACCTTCAACACAGCGATACCCATACCCATGCCGATGACATCATATAATCCCAAATACAGCGAAAAGGATATTCATGATAATCTTGCGCCCAACCCGGGATCCGATCCCGATTTCCCCAACAAGGATGATGACGACGTGGATGCCCTGGATGCACCTTATGAATTGAGTTCGGATAACCTCTGGTATATTTCACCTGATCACGAAGCAACCTGTTTCGATCAATTTGGAAACCTGCTTAACGGTGGTAATATTTATCTTGCTCAAGGTGGACAGGTTCATGAAGTAATTAATTATTCAACACACCTTGGTCTGGAATATGGCGTGGATGTGGATGCTTTTGAATTTACATTTTTATATTATGAACCCACCAATGATACCTGTTTTGCCATGTTGTTCAGTGTGGATGATGATGATCCGCTTACCACTGTGGATGAAAGCGGTGGTCTGATGCCGGGTGCGATTTATGTCTCCTTCCTCAACGGTACGTATGGCTATTTTTCCACGAATGTGCTGGATGAAGACATAGATGCAATAGCCATCCTGAAACCAGGATGTGTAGATCCACAGGCAGACTTTATTGGCGATCCACTGGATATCTGCGAAAATGATTCGGTTAACTTTACAGATCTATCAACCGGTGTACCTACCAACTGGAGCTGGTCATTCCCTGGAGGTACCCCAAATGTTTTTGTTGGACAAAATCCTCCTTCCATCACCTACAACACTGCCGGCAGCTATGATGTCACACTTACGGTCTCCAACGCATGTGGTACTGATACAAAGACCATAATTGGTTATGTAAATGTAGGTGAAGCACCAACAGCCGACTTTACACCGAAATTCAGATTTATATTCGGAAGTACAGGAACGGTAACATTTACCGACAATTCAACTGGCAGCCCCACAACCTGGGACTGGACATTCGACGGATCCCCTGCTTCACATTCGGGCCAGACACCTCCTGCCATTACCTTCAGTGGCTACGGCAGGCATAATGTCGAACTTATCGTTTCGAATAACTGTGGCAGTGATACCGCAACGGGCCGTGTATTTTGTCTTGGATGGCACTGGCATCCGGTTTTCACACCCATCACCCATCTGATCACAATTCCGTTTGCAATCAATCCGAACATCAATGGTGTACCGCTTTGTAAGGATGATCTCATCGGTGTTTTCTATACGGATTTGAGCGGAAATAAAAAATGTGGTGGATTTACAAACTGGGATCCACAGGGCAACGGTATCATCGCAGCTTTTGGTGATGATCCGACCACCCCGGAAAAGGATGGTTTTGATGACGGTGAAGATTTTATGTTCATGATCTTATCCTTCTGTGATGATAAAGAATATGATGCCATCGCCACATTCAGCCCCAATTTCCCCAATCAGGGTTCATTCACGGATAACGGAATTTCAGTTCTGGAAACCCTTGAGGTAAAAACCTGCCAGAAAATTTTACTTCCTGCAGGATGGAGCGGAATGTCAAGTTACAAGGTTCCTGTTAATCCTGATATGCCCACCATTATGGGACAGTTAGGTAGCAACCTCACCATTCTTTACAATATGAACGGCATGTACTGGCCATCACAGGGGATTAACTCAATCGGTGATTTCGACCCTGCTTATGGATACATCATCAAAGTAACAGACGATGATACGCTGAACATTTGTGGTAATAATGCAACAAATCCTGCTGTAAGCCTTGCCGGTGGATGGGGCCTCATCCCTGTCCTCAGCACCGATCCGGTGGATGTAGTTACCGTGATGGCGTCTCTGGGTACCAATTTCTACCTGGCAAAAGCTGTGGCAAGCAACAAGGTTTACTGGCCCTATTTCGGTATCAATACCATTGGTGACCTGGAACCGGGAAAAGCATATTTCGTTTACCTTACCGGATCCGCTACATTGACCTATCCCGCGGGAAGTGTTAAATCATCAGCCATACAGAATTTTGGCATGAACGAAAATATAACTCCCTGGAATGATGTCACAGAAACACCCAATTCACATCTGATTGCCATTGGTGAAGAAACTGCAGCCATGTTTGCTGCCGGTGATGTGATCGGTGCATTCGATAACAACGGATTGTGTATGGGAATGGCACAAGTAGATGGTCATGCCACAGCGCTGGTTGTGTATGGTGACGATATGTCAACTTCCGAAACCGACGGCATGTCCGATGGTGAAATGATGACCTTAAAGGTTTACCGTCCATCAGAAGATAAGGTAATGGATTTGACGGTTACATTTAACACGGATATGCCCAATTCGGACGGATTGTTTGTGAGCAATGGCATTTCGGAATTAAAAATGACTACCTCCATAAATGACAACGAACAGCTTATTGGCTTCAATGCCTATCCCAATCCAACCAATGGAATCCTGAATCTTTCAATAGCTTCCACCGCTTCCGGGCCCATACAGGTAGAAATACTGAACATGCTGGGCAGCGTTGTTTACCAAACTGAAACCTTTGAAAACTCACATATTACCCTTGATGTTTCCGATCAACCGGATGGCGTCTATTTTATCAGGGTTTACTCAGATGAAGGATCGTCAATGGAAAAACTGGTTATTCAGAAATGAGTTTAATTTTTGGTTAATCTGGAAAAGTCCCTCTTAGTAGGGGCTTTTCTTGTTTATGACCGGCTATGATGTTAAAAAAATGAATATCGATTGATGAATAAGGGGAGGTTTTTTATTTCAGAGTTAGAAGCCCCTCACTATCCTGTTTTCCAATTCAATATTCAATATTCAGTATTGGATATTCAACATTAAAAGATGATCCTGTGTTGGATTGTTTTATTGGGAGTCAGAGAGAATATACAATTTTGAAACGCAGAATGTTGCGGTGTGGGATCCCTTTCATTTAAGGGCAGATCAAACATCAAAAATCTTACATCGGAAATCAGATATCATTTAGAAGAATTATTAAGATATTAGATCACCTGTGCCGGCAGCAAACGAGTGAAATCGTAAGGGAACAATTGGAAAGGGAAGCTGCTATCGGGAATGGAGTAGGAGCCCCCGGGAATAAAATCCCAATTTTTCCGAAGGCCGAAAACGTAACGATGCCCAGGCCATCTGACTTATGATCCTCAATCCTCACAGTGATATCAGACTGCACACAGATAGTTTTTAGGTCGCGGAAGATTTGTTTTGCAAATAAATTGGTTAATGCTTTATGACTTTTGTTACCGTTGATTCTCCGTCAACTATTACTTTTAGGTAATATATTCCAGATTTAAGATTTTCATCTTTTGAACTGTAAAAATATTTTAGATCTATCACGTGTAAACCTTTGACGTATTTTTTTGCAGGAAAATCTGATACTAAAGCACCAATATTATCCATTATCTGAATTTTAACAACTGATGTTTCAACTATATTGATCTCAATTGTCAGATAGTCGTGAAATGGATTCGGATAACAATTCACTATTTGGTTTTGTCCGTTGGGCAGTAACTTTTCCTCACTTGGATGGATTAACTCAATATCTGAAGGTTTGTCTTCAAACAATAAACTCAACAACAATTCCTTTGTTTTAATTGTATGCTGATGTAGCTCAGCAGATACTTGTATAGCGGGGTAAGTTGAACTTTTGTATAATCCGGCTTCTGCCAATATATTTCCAAGATTAATTAATGCATAAATTGAGTCGCAGTAAGTTGGGTTTGATTGTAATTTATTATAGTAATCATTAAAGGCCTCTTCATAATTTCCAAGGTCTCGTCTGATAAAATTGAGGTTAGTATTGATTATATGATAAAGCGACTTGTTAATGCTCGTATCAGCATCTTTTAGATCAAAGTAGT
The DNA here is from genome assembly GCA_013203545.1 of Bacteroidota bacterium. GTDB lineage: Bacteria > Bacteroidota > Bacteroidia > Bacteroidales > 4484-276 > JABMQA01. The sequence continues at coordinate 3,876 of JABMQA010000497.1, read as the reverse complement.
TTATAATTTCATCACGGTTTGTTGATGATTCAACAAAAGTATTGTACATCCCTGAAACAGCATCGTAAGCCTGCGATGATAAAGGATAATAATCGATAAGTTGTTTAAATAATGGGATTGCTTGTTCATATTGCTTATTATCGAATGCCATACAAGCATTTTTAAAAATTTCTTCAATTATTTCCGATGATTTTAATGTATTTGCACTATCACATATTGGGGTAATGTCAAACCAGGATGCCGGACTAAGGCGTTGTTGAATTGCTGATGTATCAGTACTTCCCCAGTAATTATATGTTGACATTATTAGTATAGGACGTTGTTCAGCGAGAAATTGCATGTAATATCCCGTCGCAGAATCATTGTAAATGTCATTATACCCTTTATTAATTTTTACCCTTGATAAATTAAGACCAATACAAACTTCATTATTATTAATAAGGTTATTATAATGTGTATATGGAAAATAGTTATCGGCAAGGACCGGGCTAGCCGAACTATAGCAACCAATGCCTATATCATTTTCGTGTATATAGCAGTTTTTTATTACTGTCCTAGCCTGAAAGGCTCCAATACCTACTTCACAGTTGGTCATCTCTGAGTGTTCGATAATATGTGATGTGGAATTATCTTCATAGTAAATCCCGAAAGAAGCATCTTTTACAATACAGTATCGGAGTGATGAAGCGCTGTTGTTTTTAAAACAGATGCCCTCCCAATAATTATTATCTGCCCCCGAAACATCTGCTTCAAAAATAACCGGGTGATAATATGACCCCTTTACGATTAAAGTACCCTGAATAACCAACTGTGCCGATTCGCCAAATAAAACTCTTGTCCCCGCAGTAATAACAATGGTATCATTAGCCGGAAGTGTAACCGTGTCGTAAACTGATATAGTATTGTACCAATAAACAATGCTTGCAGAATCGCCGGGAAGATATGGTGCATGGTTATAGCAACCGGTATTTCTGTAATTGGCCAATTCGCCCTGGCAAGCTATCCTGGAACCGGCTAAGGGGAAATCAAGTAAACTATAGAATTCATTAGTCCCATCATCTGAGGTAAATTCCATTTCAATATGGCCATCATCATTTACATCAGCAACCCAAATATCACTTTTAAGTACGCTTCCTACGATCGGCAATTTGGCGATATTTATTCCACTAAATGTTGAAATTTTAATCCCTTTGCTACCCAGACAATTAAAATTATAGATAATATCAAAATTACCGTTATTGTTAAAATCACCGGATGCCCTGGCGATGCCTGTGATTGTCGTATCCTGAAAATAAGTTAACGAATCAAGCTGATGATCCAGGATCAGTACACCCTCGCCTTTTGCGAAATAAACATGTTCGAAGTAGGAATCATTGTTCAGGTCAACAGAGCTTGCATATTGATAAGAAGGATTAATAAAAGTTACGGAATCTTCAACTACAGTGTTACTTAATGACAACAACAATGTTTTTCGGTTACCATTGGATATTTCAGTCATACTGACCCCCCAAATCGGGCATACTGACCCCCTGTTGGGTTTTGATTCAAAGAACGCGAAAGAGTGACAATATTACAGTTTTTTTCTTTGACTTTCTCCTTTTAATTCAATCCTGTGCGAAGTGTGGACCAATCGGTCTAAAATAGCATCGGCAATGGTTTCTTCACCAATGATATCGAACCAGCTTGATACGGGCAACTGGCTGGCGATGATCGTGGATGTTTTAGCGTGACGGTCCTCGATAATTTCCATCAGGTCCAGTTGCTGTTGTTGTTCGAGATGGGTTAAACCAAAGTCATCGAGAATGAGTAATGCAGCTTTTGATATACCCTCGAACAGTTTGATGATAGAGCCTTCAGCCCGTGACATTTTTGTTTTCATCAGCAGCTTTTGTGTATTGAAGTAAGTAACCTTGTAGCCCTGTGCACAAGCCTGATGACCAAGGGCCGAGGCGATAAAGCTTTTGCCGCAACCTGTGGCCCCGGTAACCAGGACCGACTCGCCCCGGGAAAGGTAGTCGCCCGTGGCAAGCCGGGCAATAAGTGCCTTGTCGATCCCACGGGAAGCGTCATAGCGGATTTCATCAATAGAAGCCTGGTAGCGGAACCGGGCATTTTTTTGCAGACGGTCAAAGCGTCTGTTTTCCCGGTCTTGTTGTTCGGCCTGTAAAAGAACTTCCAACCCTTCCTGAAGGCTAAGTTCGTTGTGCCTGCGCGTTTCCAGTAAAGCTTTCCAGCTCTGGTTCATCCCATGCAGGCGTAATTGGCCCAGTTGTGTTTCAATTTGCATCATACGTTTAAAGTTTTAATGTTGATTGTTTGTGATAATATTCCTTGCCCCTGATGTTTTCATGCTGAGGCAAACTTTTTTCTATTTCTGTTTGCTGATAGGAGGTCATATTGTTTTTAATAACATTGGCCAAAAAATGATAGGAGTAGTTTTTGTGTTCCAAAACTATGGCACAGGCTTGCATAAACTTACCGGGTTCGGTTTTTCGTTGCAAACTAAAGAAGCCATCGCAGGTACGGTACAGTTGTTCGGGGTGCCGGTTTTGATTAAAAACTTCCTGGATAAGCTGATGAAAGGTTTCACCTTTGGCCTTTGCTTTATCAAGATAATAGTCCGGGCTGCGATCGAGATAATGCCTGTGGTGAGAACATAAGTGCTCTTTTTCGGTACTGTAGCGGCCCGGGCTGTAATTGCGCTGGTGCACGGCCACCTGCTTGCCTGCAACATAAATGAATACCATGCTACGGGTGTAAACCACATTTGCCTTTGCCCCAATGTGGATGTATGGGACGCTGTAATAATGTTTGTCCTGCCCCAAATAAATGTTGTTGTTTTTTGCTACTTTGAGTTGGCGGTAATATTTTAGTTCAAAATCATCTGCAGGAAGGGGGTTGAGCAAGTGTTTTTCATTGGCCAGGAAACACTCTTCACGACTGAAGGGTTTTTGTTGCATACGGGTTTGGTTGTGGTCCTTGGTTTTCTCACGTATACCCTGATTGAGGGAAGCAAGGCCGAAAAAGATAAGGTTGCGCAATTTTGCAAAAACACGTGTGTAAATCAGTTTTACCTGATTCTCGACCAGGGCTTTGTCTTTTGGTTTGTAAGTGCGGGCTGGCACAATGGTAAATCCATAATGATTGGCAAAGTCTTCCAATGCACGGTTTACATCAGGTTCATATTTGCTGGCTTTTGTGACGGCTGATTTCAGGTTATCAGGAACCAGTATCTGGGGCACACCACCAAGCTCATTCAGACAGCACTTCAGGGCATATAGAAAATCAGCAATACACTGAGTTCTTACGGCCATTGCAAAGCTATAATCAGAATAAGGCAGGCAGGCTACAAATACATGGCACGCTACAACTTCACCGGTTTTCTGGTCAATGTAAGAGAGCTTTTTACCTGCGAAATCGATGAAGAGTTTTTCGCCCGGTTTGTGTTGCAATACCATGGAGGGGTTCCGGGCAAAGAGATGTTGGCTTATGTGGTAACAAAATTGTGTAAGCCCATAACCGTGGGAATAATCCTGGCGGTATTCTTCCCATAGCAATTTCCGGGTTACTCCTGTACGTTTTAACTCTTTTACATAATGATCCAGTTTTGGTTTTAACTGTTCAAATCGCTCATCGCTATAGGCCGGGTTGCCCGGATGGAACTTTGTTTCCAATACCGGGTCATCAAGCGATAGAAGATAATCGGCGCTAAGTTTTGACAGGGAAAGCTTTTCCAGGTAAGCTTTCACCGTATTCTTGCTTACGCCCAGAATACGGGCTATTTCCTTCTTCCCTTTCTCCTGTTTATGGAGTTGTAATAATTGTTTGATTTGGCTCATTCGTTTTGGTTTTCCTGCCATCTTCGCTGTTTTTAAG